>JAPPIB010000026.1:0-47533 GCA_028820695.1 Acidiferrobacterales bacterium
CGCCAGAATCGGGCTGTTGATGCGAAAATAATGCTCTAACGCGATTTCAGGGCATTTTTTTCGAGTCGGAGAACGCCGTCGGTGAGATTGCGCTGGAATTGGGCCGTGCGATTCGCATTCATCGGCAACGTCGGACACTTTGCGAATCAGGGAATTGTTTGGAAGTCTGGAATCCGCAATGGATAAAATGACGCATCGATACTATTTCCCTTTGACTTCTTGCAACCAACTCAGTTCCATCAGTGATGCAAATTTGTGTGTTTCTTGGCTCACAGTCAGGACAATCCGAGCGATATCAGGAAGACGCCCAAAAAATGGGCCGTTATCTGGCATCCCGGAATATCGGACTCGTATATGGCGGTGCGTCCATCGGACTGATGGGAACACTCGCCCGCAGCGCGATGGAGGCCGGCGGTAAGGTTACAGGCGTGATCCCCAGACAGCTTCTGCAAGTCGAAGTTCCTGAGGATAGCATTTCAGAACTGATTTATGTCGATACACTTGCGGAAAGGGAACACATCATGTTTGAGCGGTCTGATGCCTTTATCGCCCTGCCGGGTGGCTTTGGAACGCTCGAGGAACTGTTTACCGTCCTGGTATGGAATATGCTGAAATACCATGACAAACCAGTTGGCATGTTGAACACGTCAGGATATTACGAGGTTCTCAAGCAGTTGCTGGCGCACCAGCAACAGCAAGGGTTCGTCTCGCAACAATGGGTTGACAGCATCATTATTGAAGACGAAGTCGAATCACTGGTAGACACTCTCGTTGCGATGTGCTGACTGTGCTCAGGCAACTGTTGGTGCCCGAGGCCGGACTCGAACCGGCACGGGAGTTATCCCGAGGGATTTTAAGTCCCTTGCGTCTACCAATTTCGCCACCCGGGCATTGTCAGAATACAAGTATAGAACGATAAACTGGAGGCCGAGGTCGGATTCGAACCGGCGTAGACGGCTTTGCAGGCCGCTGCATAACCCCTCTGCCACTCGGCCAAGAAAGAATCAGATGAGGAAAACTGACAACCTGTCGAATAACTGGCTGTCAGAGGAATTTGTCGTTCCAATGCTGATCATGATAAACAATTTTAACCCAAGAAAATGAACTTCACGCTACCGCATACTGTAGATTTTCCTGTATCCGAGAGGACTGCTTCGGTCTGATCTCAGTCTTGCGCAATGAGTTGGGAACTGTCAAAATATTCACGCAAATCGGCAGTTTCAGGCCATTTCAAAAGGTAATCGAACGATTCAACCGTGAGTCTCGAATTCGCAGCGAACTTCGTCACAACCTCATCCAGGTCCATCGGATTTTTCGGTGATCCCAACGGGTAACTGCACTCATGAACAGGAACTTGACCGTCAATTTGAATCTGCAGACGGTCCGGTTGCGCCGGATCGCAGTTCGTACTGCATCAGTTGCTGAAGAGCGCACCACCGCGGTTGCCGCAAACTCGGCAAAGACAGAAGTGGCTCCTCTGGCTTCGGGGGAAAGATGGGATTCAGTTGAATTCAACAAGCCGGGATTCAATCGATTGGCCTGGGCCGATTGGAAGATGCTTGCGGTCGGGAAGCTGGCTGTCGACAGTTTTTGCATGGAATTGGCTGGGCCTGATGCATTTCGAAGTGGCCGATTTTCCGCGGGGTCGGAGTGAGTCGTCCCCGACTTTAGATATACCCATAAGTCTGGGACCGGCCAGATGCAATCGGAAGGTTCACCGCAGACGAATATCAGCGGCTGGAAATCTGGAGCGGGAAACGAGGTTCGAACTCGCGACCTCAACCTTGGCAAGGTTGCGCTCTACCAGCTGAGCTATTCCCGCTCGACAATCATGTGCCTGTTGCCACAAAGTCAGAGCGAATTATTTTAAGAATTGTGCTGCCAAATTACAATGGAATTTTTCTCGGGGTTCAGTCCGGCAAATCCGACTCTGAGCCTGTATCCCGATCTGTCGACATCAACGTCGGTACTGCTGCCCGAAGATAGATCGTCATCGTCCAGATCGTCAATGTAGCGGCGACGTACAGCAGTAATTCCCCGGCGATCAATGTCTGGAACTCCCCGACCGGCTGTCCATACAGCAACAGAACAATTGCGATCATCTGCATCATGGTCTTGCCTTTTGAGAGGTAGGAAGTCGCGACACTGGCACGATTCCCCAACTCCGCCATCCACTCCCGCAACGCAACAACGGAGACTTCCCGCCCCACGATTATCAGAATTGAAACCACAAACACGACATTGAACATCAATTCATCGGCGAGCTGATGGTCCGAAACCAGTAACACCAATGCTGTGCAAACCATCAACTTGTCAGCTACCGGATCTAGAAATGCGCCGAAGGTGGATGTTTTTTTCAGTATTCTCGCCAGAAATCCATCCAGCCAGTCAGTCACCGCGGCGAGAACAAATACGATGACGACTACATTGTTGCTGCCGTCGGATGACAAAAAATAAGCTCCAACAAAAATGGGAATGGCAACAATACGTGCAAAAGTCAGTATGTTGGGCAAAGTCAGAATCATTCTGAAGATTGATCTCCGTGAATTTCGTAGTGGATGGCATGTGCAAGTTTAGACGATATTCCGGGCACACTTTCAATTTCTTCGACCCCGGCCCGCGAGATCCCTTGCAATCCGCCGAAATGCTTGAGCAAATTCGACCTGCGCTTGTTGCCGATACCCGGTATACGTTCCAGGACAGACTGCTTTCTTGCCTTATCCCGTCGACTTCGGTGACCGAGCAATGCGAACCTGTGAGCTTCGTCCCGAATCTGTTGCAGAACCAGCAATGCCGTAGGGTTGATGGGCACAGGACCGTCTGACTCCGGTGTCCAGACCTGCTCCGCGCCAGCCTTACGCTCTTTGCCTTTTGAGATCGCAGCCAATCTGATGTCGGAAATCTGCAACTCATCCATCACATCGACCGCACAGCCCAACTGCCCCTTTCCGCCGTCGATCAATACCAGGTCCGGCATCTTGCCGTTGCCGTCCCTGACCTTGCTGTACCGTCGAGTCAGCGCCTCTCGAAGCGCTGCGTAATCAT
The DNA here is from genome assembly GCA_028820695.1 of Acidiferrobacterales bacterium. Taxonomy (NCBI): domain Bacteria; kingdom Pseudomonadati; phylum Pseudomonadota; class Gammaproteobacteria; order Acidiferrobacterales; species Acidiferrobacterales bacterium. The sequence goes on from JAPPIB010000026.1 coordinate 3,046, forward strand.
CGCCGGCTGTCGGAACATGAAGATTGAAGCTTCTGTAATCAGATTTCAGGGGGCCGTTTTGGTCAAATACCACACATGAGGCGACCGCTTTTTCACCGAACGTATGACTGATGTCAAAGCAGTCCATACGCTCCGGGACTGCATCGAGACGGAGCATCTCGGTCAACGCGGCATATCTTCGGATCAGCGAGTGCTTGTCATCCAATCGTCGACGCAATGCATCTTCAGCGTTTGCGATCGCCATCTTCACAAGCTTGACCTTTCTCCCGCGCTGAGGCAGCCGAATTTCCACCTGCCGGCCACGTTGCTCCAGCAAGGTGTGCTCGATCAGCTGTTTGTCGTCGATGCGATGATTGACAAGAATCATTGGTGGAACGTCGCGATCCAGATAGTACCTGGGGATAAACTCGGACAGGACATCCCCGACATCGACCTCAACTTTGATTTTCGGGAAGTAGTTCCGATAGTCGATGTTGCGTCCGCTGCGAAAAATGACCAATTGGATACAAATTATGCCGCCGGCACTGATAGCCGAGATCACATCGACATCCGAATCCCCTCCTTCCACTGTCTGCGATTCTCTCAGACGTTGGATCGCGGCGATTCGATCCCTGTACTCTGCGGCTTGCTCAAAATCCCGGTCAGCTGCGCAATGCTCCATCCGGCTGACCAGCAAGTTATTCAGATCCCGGTTCTTTCCCATGAGAAAGCGCTCGACTTGTTCCACATCATCCATATAGCTGTCGCGGTCCACCAGTCCAACGCACGGTGCCGTGCATCTTTGTATCTGATATTGCAGACACGGCCTGGAACGGTGAAGATAGAATGAATCCCGACACTGCCGCACCGGAAATACCTTCTGCAACTGAGAGAGCGTCGCCCGCACTGCTGCCGCACTGCTGAATGGTCCGAAATATCTTCCAGGCTCTTTTCTGTTCCCTCGATAGAACATCAGTTTTGGAAACTCATGGGAGTCGTCCAGACGGATATACGGATAACTCTTGTCATCGCGCAGGTTGATGTTGTATCTGGGTTTGGCTGACTTGATCAGATTGTTTTCCAACAGCAGCGCTTCCGTTTCGGATTTCGTGACGATCGTCTCGATTTCGGTCATCTGTTGCATGACCGTCTCGATCCTGTAGGAAAGTCCAGTCAACCGGAAATACGAGCGCAGACGGTTTCTGAGATTTTTTGCCTTGCCGATGTACAATGGCAACCCATCCTTGTCTCTCATGACGTAAACACCACACGATGTGGAAACACCTTTGAGGAATTGATTGGTGCCGGTACCGGGAGTCGTGACTGGCTGATCTTTCATGGCAGGGATGTGACTGGTTGGGGTATCGAGTCAGCAGTTACAGGATGTCCTGAGTGTTTTGGGTTAGATTTTAGTTGAATTACCGAAGGAGATAGTACTAATGAAATTATCCGCGTTCGAAGTCAAGGTAGGAAACTTGCTCTCCATTGACGGCTCGCTATGGAAAATTCTTCGTAAGACCCATGTCAAACCGGGCAAAGGCGGTGCATTCGTCCAGTTGGAAATGAAGGACATATCTCAGGGAACCAAGCGCAATGAGCGATTTCGTTCTGACGACAAGGTGGAAAAGGCGCATGTGGAGTTCAGGAAGATGCAGTATCTGTATCAGGAAGCGGATCGATATATCTTTATGGATATGAATTCGTACGAACAGACCGAACTCAGTGCTGAGGAACTGAGCGATCAGGTTGGTTATCTGATTCCTGACATCGAAGTTCAGATCAACCTGTACAACGACTCGCCGATCGGCGTTGAACTCCCCGACAATGTGGCCTTGGAAGTCATCGAAACTGAAACAGTCGTCAAAGGGCAAACTGCGGCCGGGTCATCCAAACCGGCAACGGTCGAGACTGGCATCCGGGTCAATGTACCGACATTTGTCAATGTCGGTGACCGTGTGAAAGTGAATACGGAATCGGGGGAATATATTGAACGCGCAAACTGAGAATCGGCCGGGATTCAGGGCGACTGCCAAACCGGAGTCAGGATTCCTTGTAATGATCGACGATTTCGAGAAACTTCTCCCTCTCGCCTGATATCTGTTCCGCGGTGTCCGCGGTGTCCGGCTTCAGTTGGGCATACTGCCAGGTCGGGTCCCGCCAGTAACTGTTTTTCGTCAGGTGATCAATCGCTTTGTCTGTATCGCTTTCGCTCTGGCAGATCAATGCGATATCGCAACCACTGGTCAGACTCGCATACAGACGGGTATCGATATCACCCGCCTCTTCGGCAGCTGACATCGACAGGTCATCACTGAAGATCGGACCGTAAAACGCCAGTACTTCCCGCAGCATATGATCCAACCAGAACGAGGAATAAGTTGGAATCGCCGAGGTGCAGTCCGGATAGAGCACGTGAGCTGTCATGACGGAAGACAGTCTTTCACCAAGCCGTCGGTAGGGCACGAGATCGCAGTTCAGGATTTCCTGGATACTTCGATTGTCTTCAGGGCATTCAAAATGCGTATCACCGGCAACGCCACCGTGTCCGGGAAAATGTTTTCCAACTGACTTCATACCAGCCTTCTGCATACCGCGAATCCATGATTCAGCCAACAGCGCCACTGCATTCGGATCGGAGTGAAAGGCTCGGTCGCCGATCACTTCCGATTGCGTGGTAACGACATCAAGCACCGGCGAAAAACTGATGTCGATGCCTGTCTCCAGCACCTGAGTCGCCATCAGATAACCACCAAATTCCGCAACATCACAACCAAAGTCCGGATTTTCGTCGTAAATTCGGCCATATACGGCCTGTGGAGGCAACCGGGTCATGTGGGTTTTCAGTCGCTGGACCCGGCCTCCTTCCTGATCCACCGCAATGAGCAGGGCTGGAGACCGCAAGGCGTGAATCTCGTCGGCAAGGTGCCGCATCTGTTCAGGAGATTCATAGTTTCGGTCGAACAGCACGACGCCACCGATGATTGGGCTAAGCAAACGTTCCCGGTCGGTCGCTGACAACTGCCTGCCCGCGATGGCTGTCATCACAGGGCCCAACTGTTGATTGTCAGACGGACTCATGTCGAACTGCCGTCGTTGACATAGACCAGCGTGCCCACCTCAACGAGTTCAAATAACTTTAGAATCTGTGCATTGCGCATCTTGATGCACCCCGAGGAGCCCTCAACACCAACGGGATCGCTGTCAGGACAGCCGTGGATGTAAATAAAACGTCGCATGGTGTCCCGATCGCCGAGTCGATTGAATCCCGGCTCCAGACCGCTCAACCATAAAATCCGGGTCAGAATCCAATCTCTTTGCGGATTTTGTCTGGCCAACTTATCAGAATAGATTTCCCCTGTCGGCCGGCGTCTTACAAACACGGTGTTTTCCGGTGCATGCTTCCCGATCATTGCCCTGATGCTATGCCAGCCCCGCGGTGTCCGCCAACTGTTGATCTGCTCCCCCGCCCCGTTTCTTGCGGTCGACACCTTTGTGTTCATCAGGACTTCTCCCCCGTTTCCAAACGCGATCAGATTCTGGTCGGGTATATGAACTTCAATATACATCTCAATATCGAATCTCAAAGACTTGACGTCCGTTTGCGGATGTCCTCAATCAGCCCTTTCGAAGCGGCTTCAATCATGTCCAACATCAGCTCAAATGCTTCGCCGCCACCATAGTACGGATCTGGAATCTCCCGTGCTTCCCATTGTGGCGCAAAATCCATAAACAGACAGATCCGCCCCTTGTAGTCCGACGGGGCCAGCGATACAAGGTCCTCATAGTTGAACAGGTCCATCGCGATGATGTAGTCAAATTTCGCGTAATCCTGAAGATTCACCCTTCGCGCCCGCAAGTTTGAGATGCAGACTCCTCGTTTTGCCGCCGCTTCGATCGCTCGCGAATCAGGCCGCGCACCTACGTGGTATCCCGCGGTTCCGGCCGAATCCACCTTGATCTCGCAATCAAGCGAACGGCTTTCGACCATACTGCGGAAGACTCCTTCGGAAGAAGGTGAGCGGCAGATGTTGCCCAGACACACAAACAGCACACCATACTGTCTTCCCCCGGGTGCTCGGCTGATTGAACTTTCGATATTCATCGGTCCGCAAGCAGTTGTCTGGCGTACTCCAAATCCTGAGGTGTATCGATCCCCAGTGATTCGTAACTTTCTTCGATGACAACGATGATTCTATCACCGTTATACATCACCCTCAATTGCTCCAGTCTTTCGGCCGCCTCGAGCGGACAGACTTCCCGTTGGGCATGCTGCACCAGGTAACCCGCGTAATAGGCGTAGATTCCGATATGATGAAAAGCGATCTCACTTTCGATCGTCTGCGATGTGTGCCACGGAATGGCTGAACGGGAGAAATACAAGGCATACGAATTGTGGTCCACTACACATTTGACAATATTCGGATCCCGGAGCTCCGAGTGACATCGAAGAGGTTTGGCCGCTGTCGCCACCGCGGCCTCATCGGCTTCAGACAGTGCCGCGGCAACCCGATCAATCAGTGCCGGCGGGATGAGCGGCTCATCTCCCTGGAGATTGACAACGATGCGATCATTCGGCAAGCCCAATGTGGCGACCGCTTCAGCAACGCGATCGGTTCCGCTGGGATGATCAAATGAGGTCTTGCACGCAACAGCACCCGAAACAGATTCAATCTCCGGACCGATTCTCTCATCATCATAGGCGACAATGACATTTTCTGCTCCACTCGTTTTTGCACGTTCGATAACACGTTTTATCATAGACTTGCCACAGATATCTTCAAGTAGTTTACCAGGCATTCTTGAAGAATGGTAGCGGGCTGGAATTACGATGTCGAACGGACAATTCATGGATTTTCGGGATGGAACGACGTTTTTTTCCATACTGACAGCTTGTCTGCAAGCGTAACGACAAACTGATCGGAAACGGTCGCGTCAATTGCAACATACCACCAGTTATCCCGGGCGAACCCGCGACACTTGACTGCATCTTTCTCGGTCATCACCACAGTAACATTATCCTGATCGATGGAGTCGAAATCACGTTCGGTAAACTGATGATGATCCGGGAAGGGAACCCGGGTCAATTCGACTCCCAGATTCAGCAGCATATCAAAGAAACTATCCGGGTCTGCAATTCCAGCGACAGCCGTAATCCTCTGGCCCTTGAGATATTCCACGGTCCGTCTGTTTCCATTATCCCTGACATTGACCAACTGCGCAATTTCGTATCGCATTGCGTTCTCGTCACTACGTCCAGCTCCCTTTACCAGCTTAAGAGCTACCGAATCCAGACGGCCCGCCGGTTCACGCAAGGGCCCGGCTGGCAGACAAAACCCGTTACCGAATCGGGCCTTTGCGTCAACCAGCGCAATCGACAGATCCACGGCGAGTGAGTGGTGCTGGAGGGCATCGTCACAGACAAATATGTCGCAGTCTGTCCTCTCAAGCAGCATCCGTACGGCATCCGAACGTTTCTTGGCGACGGCAACTGGCACCTGGGCCCGCTGCGCGATCACGAGCGGCTCGTCTCCAACCTCATCAGGATTGCTGTCTGAGCGGACCATCAATGTGTCCGAGATATTCCGGCGGCCATAACCGCGGCTGACTACACCTGGTCGGAAACCATATTCACTGAGATAGTTGGCCAGCCAGATCGTGAACGGTGTCTTCCCTGTTCCGCCAACTGTAATATTACCGACTGCGATGATCGGTTCACTGAATCGGGAAATCGGGCAAAGGCCACTCGCGTACGCCACCCTTCGCAGGGACACTATCGCGCAATAGATCAGACTGACAGGCCACAACAGCAATGCGACGGGATTACGGCTATTCCAGACTGACCGAAAGAAACTGTCGACTGTCACTCCGTGTCATCCGGTAGCAAGATGTCTTTTCGCAATCGCTGCCCGTCGTTGCGGAACCTGATCGTATTCGATGGTATTGGCACCGTTATAGACCAGGAAATGTCGGCCTTTGGCTCTGGCGATCATGGTCACGCGAAGGTCTTGTGCCAGTTCCAGTCCCATGAACGTAACGCCTGAACGGGATAGTAGTATCGGTATGCCCATGTGCGCTACCTTCATGACAATTTCAGATGTCAGCCGACCTGTCGTGTAAAAGATCTTGTTGCCGCCTGAGGTGCCATCCATCCACATCTGACCGGCAATGGTGTCGGCGGCATTGTGCCGCCCCACATCCTCGACAAAGAGCTCGATTTCGGTATCTTCACAAAGTGCGCAACCATGAACCGCACCTGCCTGTTTGTAGATCTCGTTGTATTGGGCGATGTTTTTCAATAGTCCATATAACGTGGACTGGCGCACTGACGCCGCAGGCAATGGGGACTCGTATATCTTATTCAGCGTCCAACTGAACATCGTGCCCTGCCCGCAACCGGTCGTAACGGTTCTTTTTGACAACTTGCTCTCCCAATCGACGATTCCCTGCCCTGCGCGGGTTTCCACATGTGCGGTTTCCTGGTCCCATTCGACTCTGATCGATTTGATATCGGTAACCGACTCGACCAGTCTCTGATTGCGAAGATAACCCAAGGTCAGCAGTTCGGGATGGGTGCCCAATGTCATCAGGGTGACGACTTCCCGCTCGTCAACCTTGATGGTCAGGGGAAACTCACCGGCGACGCGCAGGTCGCGCTGATCTCCGAATTCGTCGATGGCTTGAACCGGATGCGTTGGCCGCAATCCAGCTGATGACAGCAGCGGAGTCATGGCAATGGATTCGGAATCGCTCATTGAATCATTACTTGAACGCATTACACATATTATTATATAGGGAAAGCCACACATCCATGGTGAATCGGAGTGCACCCTCAAAAATCAGTCGCGGTGATGACATTCAATCTGACGATCGTCGTCGAATGTCATACCAAGACGTTCAACGGCTGGCCGTCGGTCCAGTGGGAACTCACCACGATACTTTCTGATCCGGAAGGACCAGCCTCCCTGGACGGGCCTCACCCGATCCATACTTCAGACAAGATCTCGCAATACATGTGGAAGGGTGTTCAGCTCCGGCTGCATTTAGATGCTGCCGAAGGTTATTGGTATAATTTCCTTTCAGAGATACCCTACGCATTTGTAGTATTTGAAACAGATACTGTCGATGACGATTCGGTTCCGATGCCGATTTTCGCAACCGTATCGCAGGACGAGGCCGGCGCTCATCTTGAAACAGACTGCCTGGTCCTGTCGGCGGCCTTGCCGACTGATGTCCGGGACAAGATAGAACAGTACATAGTCGAAAACTACGTTCCGCAAACCAAGAAAAAAAGAAAACGTAAAAATTGGTTTGAAGAAGCAAACCAGCCGCGACCGAACCGAACGACTGAATGAGGATGCAACGATGACCCAATCGCGATTGCATGAGTGGTCGAGACGGAAAGCCCAGGAACGCGAGGAGAGCGGCAGATCCGACCCGCCGCAACCAGACGAGATGCAAGAATCCCGGGACATCGTCCAGACAGAGGGAACAGACGACAATCGCGAAGAGGTTGAGGCCGAGGAAAAGACACCGGTTGATCTGCCGTCTTTGGAGTCGCTGGATGACGACAGTGATTATTCAGTTTTCATGTCGGATGAGGTTGACGAATCGATCAGGAAACTGGCGCTTCGACGGCTGTTCAAGGCAGCGGTCTTCAATGTGCGCGATGGGTTGAACGACTACGATGACGACTTCACCACATTTGAGGAACTTGGTGACATCGTCACGTCGGATATGAAGTATCACGCAGAGCGAAAGAAGGCCGAAGAGGAAGCCCGGCGTAAACTCGAGGCAGAGACCGAACCGGTTGAGGAACAGCAAGAGATTGAAACGCTGGCCGGTGAAGAAGGCGAAGCGGACGATTCAGTTAAGGCGCCTGATGACGAAGAGCCGTCAACACCTGACTCCGAAGTCGCCGGGGAACCGGATCCGCTGTACCCGGATGAACGTTCGACATCATGACCTTGACCGAACAGTTTGAACTGCCTGCGCTGACTGAAAACGGGAAGGCAAGGCTCGCATCATTCGAGGCGCTGTCGGTTGAGCCGACGCCAACTTCCCTTGTCGCCTATCAATCACTGGGACAGGTTGTCATCGCCGGGGCGCGAAGCTCAGCCATCAAGGCTGCGAGAAATATGGTGGATACCGAACTGACTTGCTACCTGCTCATCACCGAAGAAGATGATGAAGCCGATACCGATCATCAGGGCGACACCGAATATCTCCCGCAGATGTTTTCGGCCGACGACTTCTCTGCCCAAGGTTACCTTGGTGCGTTTTCCATAATCGCATTCAAGAACGACAGGGAGTTTGACTTTGGCAAGACTGTTGGCATTGCGTCTGGTTTGTTCGATCTGATACTCGACCTGTCAGAATCATCGAAGTTCGAGGCACAGGTCCCACCGCCCGGGTATTTCCGAATCGAACCCGCCGAGCAGAGCGACAAGCGTATCAGGCGAACTGCGGAGGAGTTATCGCAACTGGTCGGAAACTTTGAAAAACCGAAATACTTCAATTATGACCCGGATATCTGCGCGCACAGCAGAAGCGGAATCGTCGCCTGCACCCGATGCATCGATGCATGTCCAACCGATGCGATCACATCAATCGGCGAGACCATCGAATTCAATTCCCATCTGTGCCAGGGCGGCGGTGTCTGTGCAGCAGCCTGTCCCACAGGTGCTGCCACCTATGCTTACCCGCCATCAGAAAATCAACTTGACGTTTTGCGACAGTTGTTGCTGAGATATCGTGAAAATGGCGGTCACAACGCCGTCGTGCTCTTTTACGACCGGGAGGGAGGAACTCCGATCGTATCTGCCCAGATTACCGAGATGGGTGAGAATATCCTGCCGGTTCAGGTAGAGGAAGTTGGCGCCCTTGGGCTTGACATATTCTTCTCGCTACTCGCCTATGGTGCAGCCGGGGCGGCCGTACTGTGTTCGGATGTCGCACAGTCTGTGCGTCAAGAACTTGAACATCAGATCGAGATACTGGACCGGTTTCTAGAGGGCATGGGTCACTCGTTCCACCCCATACAGCTCATGCAGACAGACGAAGACCGCGAAGTATCGGAATCAGCGATTCAGCAACTGGCACAAATGGATATCAGTCCGGCAAAATTCGCGCCGACTGGAATCAAGCGAACGGATATGCGAATCGCCCTGGAGCATCTGCACTCGCAATCGCCGAAGCAGCCGGACTCGATTAACCTGCCAGGTCATTCGCCCTTTGGACAGATCATGGTGGACACCGACACCTGCACTCTGTGCATGGGCTGCGTATCCGTCTGTCCTGCGTCCGCGCTTGAGGCCGGCGGCGAAGTGCCGAAACTTGCATTCATTGAGAACAATTGTGTTCAGTGCGGCTTGTGTGAGTCGGCCTGTCCGGAAAGTTCGATCACCCGAAGTCAGCGGTATCTGTTTGACACGGACTCAAGAATGAGAGCTCGAACAATGAATGAGGATGCACCGTTTCATTGTCGAGTCTGCGGCAAGGCATTCGCAACCAGTGCCATGCTGAGAACAATGAAGGACAAACTCAAGGGTCACTGGATGTTCCAGGATCCGGAAGCGGTCGCCCGGCTTGAAATGTGCGAGGACTGCCGGGTCAAAGACATGTTCGCGGCTGAAGGAGGATTTCCGCGGAACAAAATCTAGTAGAGAGGAGCAAAACCATTAACTGCACATCGTCTTGTCAGCGTTGTCTTCGAACCCGTTTGTAGTAACTGAATCAGGCATCAATCATCCATCAGTTCCTGATAGGTCGTCCCTTCAATTGCCGCTTGCCCGAACAGCATTTCAATGTACTGGGTGATCGCCTGACGCCAGCTGCTTTCTTCGAGATACTCAGCAATTTTCCCCTGCACCGCATCAAATCTGAGCGTCTGTCCAGACGTCTTTCGAATCAGTTGCAGAACGTGAACACCATAAGGGGCCTCAATTGGCTGGGAATGAAGCTCCCCCTCTTCAAGTTGCACGAGACACCGGTCAACTGCATCCGATGTCTGACCTTGAATCACTTCGCCAAGATCTCCGCCGTCTTTTGCTGATTCGCAATCCGAGTGCTTTCGGGCGCAATCCTCAAATTGATCCGGCGACTCCTGCAATTGTGCAATCAAATTTTCAGCCTTGCTGACCGCCGCTGCATAGGCCTTCTCATCTTTGGGATCAGCACTCAGCAATATGTGTCTCGGCTCGTACCGGTCAGGACTTTGAAATCTCTCAAGATGCTGATCGTAATATCGACGACACTCGGTATCATTCGCATCCGGTATGTCAATCACCTGCTCAAGTAACTGCCTGACCAGCGCCTCATCGTCCGTTTCAACATTCCCTTGTGAATCGGCTTTCGGCTCCGGAATCAATTCCGACCGATTGGCTTCCTGTAACAGCAGCTCACGCACCACCAACGCCCGTGCCGCCGCCTGTTGCGCATCCTGTGGATTGGCTGCCGGATGGTGCTGACTTTCCGCCGCAACGGCTTCCGTCGAAATCTCAACACCATTGACGAGGATGGAACCCCGCAGCATCTGTCAGTCAGCCTCGGGCAGTTGGATTGGCTTTCTGCTTGCTGCGGGTGATCTGGTAGCCAGGTCGCCAAAGGTACCGAACTGGCGCACTCAGCATATGAACGAGCCGGGTAAACGGAAAGAGCAGGAATATGGTCAGCCCGATGAACAAATGAAGTTTGAATATCCAGTGCACATGCGCAATATGATCAGCCGCACCACTGCGAAATGTGAATATCGCCTGCGACCATTCCATGAATCTCACCATCTCTTCGCCGTCCAGGTGCTGGACCGATACCAATATCGTTGCCAGGCCCAACAGCAATTGAACGTAAAGAAGAATCAGTATCGAAGTGTCCGAAAAACTTGAGGTGGCTCGAATTCGCGGGTCAAACAACCTTCGCATTAGCAGAAGCGTTGCGCCAACAACCGCCATGACACCCGCGATGCCGCCAACCACAATCGCTGCCAGCTGCTTGAAACCATGACTGATTCCGATTGCATCGAATACCTCGATCGGCGTTAGCAGGCCGACCAAGTGTCCAAAAAACACAATCAGGACGCCAACATGAAACAGCACCGACCCGACAATCAACTGTCGCCGACGCAACAGCTGACTCGACCCCGAACGCCAGGTGTAAGGTTCGCGATCATAACGCACGATGCTTCCAATCAGGAGTACAACCAAGGCCACATAGGGGTAGTAGCCGAAAATCAGGGTATGCATATAACTGGCCATATCGATTAATGCTTGGATGAAGCTTGTTTCATTGTCTGACTTGGAACGGCAACCCGGACGCTCGACAAACCCGGCGAATCCTGCGGACACCCACTGTCCTGACCCGTGCCGGGTCCAAAGACAACTTCAGATTCCTGCCAAATCTGATCCAATTGCTCAAAATCTTCAGGATTGTCCTCCAATTCGTCCAAAATCGCCTGCACAGCCTGTGACTCCGGCACCAGGGCTGCGAGGCCTTCGAGTGCCGCAAATGGCACTGCGTAGCTGCTGTCCCGCCGTTGCAAACGCTGCCCGAGCGCCGCAATGATATGCAGTGGCTGCGCCAACACATCCCGCGCTTCAGGCATCTCCATGGTTGACAGGTATTCCAGAAACAGCGGCAGATAGTCCGGCAGTTCCCGATTGGAGATCACCAGGCCCTTCTGCCTGTATTGCTCGGCAAGATCAACCATCGCCTGACCGCGTTCGCGGCTCTCTCCGTGAATGTGTTCGAATAGATGCAATGACAGACTCCGTGTGCGATCAAACAGCAGAACATAACGTTCCTGCAACTCATAAAGGTCGGTGTGCGAAAACTCGTTCAGAAATGCAGACAAGGATTCGATCAGCTCAGGAGCCAGCAACGCCTCTTCCCGGACCGCAGACTTCATATCGTCGACCGCCGCCTGCAGATCAACAGACGGATAAGACAGCACCGCCGACAATACCTTGAACGTCTTGATCATCGGATAAACTCCGTTGGCGTGCGCACCTTCTTGCGCACAGTGGTCGCAAAAATGTTGGTCGGTGATGTGCCTCCCGAGCAACCGTTGCCAAAACTGAATCCACACCCTCCGCGCAAGTCATAAGCGTCTTCGGCTGTTTCCCGATGGGCGGTCGGGATGACAAACCGATCTTCATAATTGGCAATGGCCATAAGTTGATACATGTCCTCGATTTGGCCGGGAGTCATCCCCACGCGCTGCGCGATCTCCATATTGATGACGCCATCGACCGTTTTGGACCGCATATAGCCCCGCATGGCAAGCATTCGTTCAAGCGCATTTGCAATCGGCTCTTCCTGACCCGCAGTCAGCAGATTCGCCAGATAGCGAATCGGAATGCGAAGCGAGCGAACATCAGGCATCTCACCATCAATGCCGATCTTGCCCGCTTGTGCTGAGGACTGAATCGGCGACAGCGGGGGCACATACCAGACCATCGGCAGGGTCCGATACTCTGGATGAAGCGGGAACGCAATCTTCCAGTCCATCGCAAGTTTCCACACTGGTGAGCGCCGGGCGGCATCCAGCCATGCCTCAGGTACCCCGTCTGCACGCGCCTGGGCAATCACCTCGGGATCATTTGGATCCAGAAACACATCAAGCTGCGCTTCGTACAAATCCTGTTCATCCTCCACCGAGGCCGCTTCACGAATCCTGTCGGCGTCATAGAGAATGACACCCAGGTATCGGATTCTGCCAACACAGGTCTCAGAGCACACCGTTGGCTCTCCAGCCTCAATTCTTGGATAGCAGAATATGCACTTTTCTGATTTGCCCGATGACCAGTTATAGTAAATCTTCTTATAGGGACAACCGGATACACACATTCTCCAGCCCCGGCACTTCTCCTGATCAATCAGGACAATGCCATCATCTTCGCGCTTGTAAATGGCACCGGACGGACAGGCCGCCACACAGGTCGGATTAAGACAGTGCTCGCAAAGTCGCGGCAAATACATCATGAATGTATTTTCGAACTGTCCGTAAATCTCCTTCTCGATGCCTTCAAAGTTATAGTCTTCGGACCGCTTGGAAAACTCACCGCCCAGAATCTCCTCCCAATTCGGACCCCACTCGATTTTTTCCATCCGCTCACCCGTTATCAGTGAGCGCGGGCGGGCGGTTGGCATTGCCTGACTTTCATCGGCAGTCTGCAGGTGCTCGTAATCGAAAGTGAACGGCTCATAATAGTCATCAATCTCCGGCAGGTCGGGATTGGCAAAGATGTTGGCCAGGATCCGCCACTTCGCACCCATGCGCGGCTCAATATCACCGGAACTCTTTCGCGTCCATCCGCCCTTCCATCGCTTCTGATTTTCCCAGTTCTTGGGATACCCGATACCCGGCTTGGTCTCCACATTGTTGAACCAGGCATACTCCATGCCTTCCCGGCTGGTCCAGACGTTCTTGCAGGTCACCGAGCAGGTATGACACCCAATGCATTTATCAAGATTGAGCACCTTGCCGATTTGAGCACGTACTTTCATTGTGCAGCCTCCATCTTTTCGGTAAACGGTCTTTCCATCCAATCGACCTTTTTCATTTTACGGACTATGACGAATTCATCGCGATTTGAGCCGACTGTGCCGTAATAGTTGAACCCCCAAGATTGCTGGGCATAGCCTCCGATCATATGAGTCGGTTTCAACACCGCACGAGTCACTGAGTTGTGGATGCCCCCGCGCTGACCGGTGACCGGTGAGCCGGGTACATTGACAATCTTTTCCTGGGCATGGTACATGAACAGCGTTCCCTCCCGTATACGTTGGGAAACTACCGCGCGGGCAACCAGCGCCCCGTTCACATTGTAAGCTTCCACCCAGTCGTTATCCGATATGCCCGCCTTGCGGGCGTCTGTTTCAGACAACCAGACAATGGGACCGCCACGCGACAGTGTCAACATCAGCAAGTTGTCCGTATAGGTTGAGTGAATGCCCCATTTCTGGTGCGGGGTGATGAAATTCAGCACCACCTGTGGCATACCGTCATCTTTTTCATCGATGATCGGCTTGATGGTCTTGGTATCGATCGGCGGACGGTAGACACACAGACTCTCACCGAACGCCTGCATCCACGCATGGTCCTGGTAAAGCTGCTGCCGTCCACTGAGCGTCCGCCAGGGGATCAGCTCATGCACGTTCGTATAACCTGCGTTGTAACACACACTCTCGGACTCAATCCCGGACCAGGTCGGCGATGAGATGATCTTTCTCGGCTGGGAGACAACGTCACGGAAACGAATTTTCTCGTCTTCCTTTGGAATAGCAAGATGCGCGTGGTCACGACCGGTCGCGCCTGAAAGCGCAGTCCAGGCCTTGACCGCAACCTCTCCATTGGTCTCAGGCGCCAGCGACAAAATGACTTCAGTGGCATCAATATCACTTTCAATCCGCGGCATGCCCTGTGTCGGTCCTTCGTCATTCACCACGCCATTGAGCTGTCCCAGATAGTCCACTTCATGCTCGGTGTTCCAGGCAATGCCCTTGCCGCCATTGCCAAGTTTGTTCATCAGCGGGCCCAGTGCCGTAAACCGCTTGTACACGTTGGGATAATCTCGCTCGACGACAGCAATCCCGGGCATGGTCCGGCCCGGAACGGGCTCAGTCTGCCCCCGCCTCCAGTCTTGAACTTCCAAGGGCTGGGCGATTTCCGCCGGAGTGTCGTGCAAAATCGGCACCAGAACAACGTCGGTCTCCACATCCAGCACCTCGGGCGCAACCTCGGAAAACTTCCTGGCAATGGATTTGTAGATCTCCCAGTCGCTGCGACACTCCCAGACCGGATCCACCGCTGAAGACAGCGGATGAATGAACGGATGCATGTCGGAAGTGTTCAGATCATTTTTCTCGTACCACGTCGCAGTCGGCAATACAACGTCCGAATACATGCACGTCGTCGACATCCTGAAGTCCAGAGTGACAAGCAGATCAAGCTTGCCCTCCGGTGCAGATTCGTGCCAAGCGACTTCCAGCGGCTTGTGTCCGCCGGTCTCGCCCAGATCCCGATTCTGCACACCGTGGCTGGTTCCAAGCAGATGCTTGAGAAAGTACTCATGTCCCTTACCCGAAGAACCAAGCAGATTGGACCGCCAGACAAACAGGTTTCTCGGCCAATTATCCGGGTCATCGGGGTCCTCACAGGACATGGGAAGCTCCCCGCTCTTGAATTTTTCAACAACAAAATCCGGAATTTCCATGCCCGCTTGCTTTGCCTGTCGGGCAATCGTCAATGGATTGGTCTTAAGTTGCGGCGCCGACGGCAGCCAGCCCATCCGCTCCGCCCGCACGTTGTAGTCAATCAAGGTACCGTCCCACGGGCCCTCGGGTGCCGTAGGCGAGAGTATCTCATCAATGCCCAGTGTCTCGTATCGCCACTGGTCGGTATGCGCATACCAGAATGATGTGGAATTCATCTGACGCGGCGGGCGTCCCCAGTCCAAGGCAAACGCAAGCGGCAGCCAGCCGGTTTGCGGCCGCAGTTTCTCCTGTCCGACATAATGAGACCAACCACCACCGGATTTGCCGACACAGCCACACATGACCAGCAGATTGATGATGCCGCGGTAATTCATGTCCATGTGAAACCAATGGTTCAATCCGGCACCAAGTATCACCATCGAGCGACCTTCCGTCTTTTCAGCATTCAGGGCAAACTCCCGCGCCACCGTCACAATCGTATCTGCCTGCACTCCTGTGATCGACTCTGCCCATGCCGGAGTGTAAGGCACATTGTCGTCATAGGAACTTGCAACATGATCGCCACCCAGTCCCCGATCAAGCCCGTAGTTTGAGACAAACAGGTCAAATACTGTAGCAACCCAGACCTCGCTTTCCCTCAGCTGAATACGCCTGGCCGCAACCCGACGCACCAACACATCAGGATGATCGGTTCCTTCAAAATAATCGTGTTGTCGATTGCCAAAATAGGGAAATCCAACCTCGACCACACCGTCCCGGGCCCCGTCATCCATATTGGTCAGGCGCAGTTCAACATCCGAACCGGAAGAATCCATGGACTCAAGATTCCATTTGCCCTTCTCACCCCAGCGAAACCCGACTGCGCCCAGCGGCACCACAACCTTTCCCGAAGCGCTGTCAAACGCAACTGTTTTCCATTCCGGATTGTTTGTCTCTCCCAGACAGTCGTCAAAGTCGGAAGCCCGCACCATTCGCTCAGCGACAAAGTGACCGTCTTTCTCCACCAGTCGCACCAGCATCGGCATATCCGAGTAACGACGACAATAGTCCGTAAAGTATTCACTGGAACGATCAAGATGAAACTCTCGCAAGATTACATGGCCAAGCGCCATCGCCAGCGCTGAGTCTGTCCCCTGTCTCGGACTCATCCACAGGTCAGCGAACTTCGCGGCCTCACTGTAGTCCGGAGAAACGACGACGGACTTGGCCCCTCGATAGCGCGCCTCGGTGTAAAAATGCGCATCGGGCGTACGAGTTTGCGGTACATTCGAACCCCACAACATGAGAAATCCGGAGTTGTACCAGTCCGCAGATTCCGGAACATCCGTCTGCTCGCCCCAGGTTTGTGGTGAGGATGGCGGCAGGTCGCAATACCAATCATAAAACGACATGCTGACTCCGCCGAGCAGAGACAAATATCGGGAGCCTGCCGCATAAGACACCATTGACATTGCTGGAATCGGTGAGAACCCGTTGATTCGGTCCGGTCCATGCGTCTTGATCGTGTAGGCATTGGCCGAGGCAATGAGTTCAGCAGCCTCATCCCAGTCGGCGCGTACAAACCCACCGTGACCGCGGACCTTGATATAGTCAGAACGCTTGTCAGGGTCCTCAACAATGGACTTCCATGCAGCGACCGGCTGCAGGGTCTTTCGGGCCTCGCGCCATGACTTCAGAAGTCGAGAACGTATCAGCGGGTATTTCAAACGGTTGCCCGAATACAGGTACCAGCTGTAACTCGCGCCGCGGGAACATCCTCGCGGCTCATGATTCGGCATCTCCGGACGCGTGCGCGGATAGTCCGTCTGCTGCGTCTCCCAGGTCACGATGCCGCCCTTGACAAAAATCTTCCAGGAGCACGAGCCGGTACAGTTCACGCCGTGGGTTGAGCGAACAATCTTGTCATGCTGCCAGCGGTTGCGATAGGTCGTTTCCCAATCCCTGTTTTCGTTTGTGGTGACCCCATGCCCATCAGAATAGGGTTGCGCAGACTGCTTGGTGAAAAAATTCAATCGATCAAGGAGAAAACTCATGACGCACTCCGCTTGCGTTTCAGATTATGACTTGGCAGCTGACGGGAAACCGGTCCCCTCATCTCATTTGCGTTCAATGTCATGCAAAAGCCCTCCTCTTCGGGTATAGACATACCATGTCAACAGTGCACAGGTAACATAGAATAACAAAAATCCCCACAACGCCGCGGTGGGTCCGCCGGTCAGGGATATCGACGTGCCATAGGATTTCGGAATGAAGAAAGCCCCGTACGCGGCAATTGCCGAGGTGAATCCAATGATTGCGGCGGACTCTTTTTCCGACTGCCTCTGACTGTCCTGCGCTGACAATGATGGCATCAGTTTCCGGACCTGGCCCGCCATGATGATCGGGATCATCTGGAATGTCGAGGCGTTGCCCACACCGGTTGCGAGAAACAATAGCATGAACATGGAGAAAAAGCCCCAGAATGCGCCCGGATGGTCCTTGATTCCAATGAAGTAAATCACACCGCCCACCGCAGCAATCATGAACAGGAATGTCCAGAACGTCACCCGTCCGCCGCCATAGCGGTCAGCAATCCATCCTGTGGCGGCACGGGACAGGGCACCGATGAGCGGACCGAGAAATACATACTGAAGCGAATCGACCGAAGGGAACTGGGTTTTCGCAAGCAACGGAAATCCAGCGGAAAATCCGATAAAGGATCCGAATGTGCCGGTGTAGAGCCAGCACATGATCCAGTTGTGCGTGCGCTTGAAGATGATCGACTGCTCTTTGAATGATGCCTTGGCCGACGAGATGTCGTTCATGCCAAACCAGGCCGCAGCGGAGGATACCAGCAAAAACGGCACCCAGATGAAGCCGGCGTTTTGCAACCACAACTGAGTCCCATCTGCAACCCCCTGCGGTGCACCACCCAACGCTCCGAAAACACCTGCTGTGATGATCAGGGGCACAGCAAACTGCATGACGCTGACACCGGCGTTTCCCAGACCCGCATTCATGGCCAGGGCCTGTCCTTTCTGGGCCCGCGGAAAGAAGAAGCTGATATTGGACATCGAGGAGGCGAAATTTCCACCACCCAGGCCACAAAGAAGCGCCAGCACGAGAAAGATAGCGTAGGGTGTATTGGGGTCCTGTACCGCATAACCGATGCCAATGGCCGGAATCAATAAGGACGCAGTGGAAACCGTGGTCCACAGCCGACCTCCAAATATCGGCACCATGAACGAATAAAAGATCCTCAGCGTGGCGCCGGATACGCCCGGCAGAGCGGCCAGCCAAAACAACTGATCCGTGGTGTAGTTGAACCCGATGGACGGCAGCTTGGCAACCACCACACTCCAGACCAGCCAGACGGCAAACGCCAACAGCAGACAGGGTATGGAGATCCAAAGATTGCGCTGGGCAATCCGACGACCGGTTGTTTTCCAAAAATCCTCATCTTCGGGATTCCATTCGTCCAATGTCGGTGACATTGCCTCAACGTGCCGGGTTTCGTGAATCTCTTCCATCTCAGGCAATTGCGGGAGTTCTTTCATTTTCTCGGGCAAGGCCTCTCGCTCCATGCGCAAGATCGAGACATGCATCCACATCAACGCCGCAGAGACCAATAGGAACAGCAACATGAAATTGGATGTCCAGATACCTGTCATGTCATTCATCACACCGAACGCCAGCGGCAGGACAAATCCCCCCAATCCCCCGATCATGCCGACAAGTCCACCCACCGCACCCACGTGGTTCGGATAGTACACAGGTATGTGCTTGAAGACTGCCGCCTTGCCCAATGACATGAAAAAACCCAGTACGAAGACGAGAATGACAAATGGCGCAAGACCCATGGACATCGAAAATGAAATCGGCCCATCAATGCCCTGAATAACATACTGAGTATCCGGATAAGACAATAGAAAGGTAAACAGAACACAGACACCGAATGTCCAGTACATGACTCGACGCGCACCATAGCGGTCTGACAACCTACCGCCATAGGCTCTGAATATGCTGGCAGGTATGGAATAAAAAGCAGCCAGCACACCGGCAGTCTTGATATCCAGACCGTACACCCCGACCAGATAGCGCGGCAGCCACAAAGCCAGCGCAACGAAAGCGCCAAACACAAAAAAGTAATACAACGAAAATCGCCAGACCTGGATGTTTTTCAAAGGCTCGAGCTCAAGCAGTGTCGAACGCGGCTTTTGTCCGGATTTGCGTCTGGCAACCACAACCGGATCGTCCTTGGTCGTGAACAGGAAGATGAATGCAATGACCACCAATGCAGCCGCCCAGATCAGGGCGACGGACTTCCAGCCGAAAGCGACCATCACAAACGGTGCGCTGAACTTGGTCACCGCGGCACCCACGTTGCCCACCCCGAAAATTCCAAGCGCTGAGCCCTGTCTTTCGGACGGATACCATCTGGAAACGTAGGCGATTCCGACCGCAAACGATCCGCCGGCCAGACCGACTCCCAGCGCCGCGACAAGCATCATTCCATACGAATCGGCCAGACTGAGAAGGCAGGTGGCGAATGCCGCTGCCAGCATGACGAAAAAGAAAACCATGCGGCCACCGTACTGATCCGCCCAGATGCCGAGAAAAATGCGGCTGAGTGAACCGGTGAGAATGGGCGTGCCCACCAAAAGCCCGAACTGCGTATCTGAAAGCCCCAGATCATCCTTGATCTGTACGCCGATAATTGAGAATATCGTCCAGACCGCAAAACAAACGGTGAACGCAACTGTACTGAGTCCCAGCGCCCAGTTTTGGTCGCCTTGAGTTACATCGGAATTTTCGCTGATCACGATTCTACCTTTCCTGCAAAATTTGCATTGTCCATATCCATAGTCTTGCTATTCTCTCGAGCGAACGGGACATCCCGTTCATTGAGATTGGAATCCATTCATGTTGACTTGCAGGCCTGCCAAGACTGAAGCAATAAGTTCTGTTTGTGGTCCCAAGCGGACATGATCAGATGAACCACAAGAACTTCAATAAGTCCCCTGCTGCACACGGGTAAATTATCCAACATCAAAATCAGCAATTTCAAGTGCGGAAAAGCCGGCTGTATCGCAATTCTCACCGAGCGACTGGTCGACTGCCTGACAACAGACATCATATGCGTTGAGCGAGGAGATGACCTTGACAACTCCCACTCAATCAAGTAAGGTTAGCCCTAACAAATAATTACTATAAATATTTCCAATCAATTGGAAATAAATTGGAGAGATGAATATTAGGCAAGAAAAGCCTAGCGAGGACTTCCGCTTTCGGGCGAACTACTACTATTTGCTCTCAAAATTGTTGGCTGAGCCCCCAGCGAAAGCCACGCTCAAGTCGGTCGCCCTGTTCGGCGTCTCCACCACCGAAGCCAGCAACAGATTTCTCCTCACCCTCAACGCACTCGCGGATGCCGCGCGCGACACAACCGATATCCAGACACTCGATGATGAGTATCACGATCTGTTCATCGGTGTGGGAAGGGGTGAGCTTGTTCCCTACGGGTCATGGTATGTGACCGGAATGCTGATGGACAAGCCCCTGAGCCTGATCCGTCAGGATCTCAAGGCGCTCGGCATTGAGCGGATCAAGAATAATCGGGAACCCGAGGACCATGTCGCAGCCCTGTTTGACATCATGGGCATCCTGATTGAGTGCGACGACGAATATCAGTTCAAAGCCCAGCAAACCATGTTCAAGAAACATCTCAGACCATGGATCAGAAGATTCTTCAAGGATCTCGCTGTAGCAAGAAAAGCGAATTTCTACAAAAAAGTCGGCGAATTCGGCATCGAATTTATCGACTTTGAAACCGAATACCTCGAGATGTCAGTTTGATTCGCAAGAGGAGGCCTGACTATCCTGGTATGTATGTGACGTCACTTAATGACATACAAGAGGAGGAACGCTATATGAAAAATAGCAAACTCGTTGACCGGGACTCCCGACGCAACGCCCTCAAGGGCATGGCGGTGCTTGGCGGTGCCGCTGCGATATCAGCCTCGACCTCTGTGTCGGCGGCAGATATCCAGCCTGAAAAGGAAAAAAGCGATGCGCCGAAGACTCTCGGTTATCACCAAACCGAGCATATTCGGGAATACTATCGGCTCGCTCGATTCTAAGGAGGTCATAAATTATGAAACTTGTTAGAAGCAGCGATAGTGGATCAGTATCCGGAATTGCCGCGATTGGTGAAGCTATCGATCGCCGAACGTTTCTGAAACGTTCCGGCGTCGCCCTAGGTGCGGGAGCTGCGGCCTCTGTGTTTGCGCCACAGTTGATGAGAAAAGCCCAGGCGGCCGCCGAAGGCTTCTCACCAATGGAAGGAGTGAACACGGAAATTCGCCGCAGTGTCTGTACGCACTGCTCCGTCGGATGCGGGGTTGTAGCCGAAGTTCAGAATGGAGTCTGGACCGGCCAGGAGCCAGATTTTGAGTCTCCGTTCAATCTCGGTTCGCACTGCTCGAAGGGCTCAACTGTCCGAGAGCATGGCATGGGCGAAAAGCGTCTTCGTTATCCTATGAAACTGGCCGGTGGCAAGTGGAAACGACTCAGCTGGGATGATGCGATCAATGAGATCGGCGACCAGCTGCTGGAAATCCGCGAGCAATCCGGACCGGATTCAGTCTATTGGCTGGGTTCAGCCAAGCATAATAACGAGCAGGCGTATCTTTTCCGCAAGATTGCAGCGATGTGGGGAACCAACAACGTTGACCATCAGGCGCGAATCTGTCATTCAACCACAGTCGCAGGTGTGGCAAACACCTGGGGCTACGGCGCGATGACGAACTCTTACAACGATATGCACAAGTCCAAGGCCATGTTCTTCATCGGCAGCAATGCCGCCGAAGCGCATCCGGTAGCGATGCAGCATATCCTGAGAGCCAAGGAAATGGGGTCCAAGATGATCGTTTGCGATCCTCGCTTCACCCGTACTGCCGCACACGCAGATCACTTCGTCCGGTTCCGACCCGGTTCCGACGTGGCACTGATCTGGGGCGTGCTGTGGCACATCTTCGAGAACGGCTGGGAGGATAAGGAATATATCCGTCAGCGCGTGTACGGAATGGACGAGATTCGCCAAGAGGTCGCGAGATGGACACCTGAGGAGGTTGAGCGAGTGACCGGCACACCACCGGAAGTCGTCAAGCGGGCAGCTGAGATCATGAATGAGAACCGACCGGGCACCATCGTATGGTGCATGGGCGGTACCCAGCACACGATCGGTAACAACAATACGCGTGCCTATTGCGTATTGCAGCTTGCGCTTGGCAATATCGGCAAATCCGGAGGCGGTGCCAACATCTTCCGTGGACATGACAATGTCCAGGGCGCCACCGACCTTGGCGTTCTTTCTCATACACTGCCAGGCTACTATGGGCTGTCCAACGGCGCATGGAAACACTGGTCACGTGTCTGGGATCTAGACCACGAATGGGTCAAGGGCCAGTTCGATGCCTCGGAAGTCGAAGGCGACGGAGGCAAGCCGGTCCATCCCATGAACTACAAAGGCATCCCCGTATCACGCTGGATCGACGGAATCCTTGAGGACAAGGACAACATCGGTCAGAGAGACAACGTTCGCGCAATGATCTACATGGGTCATGCGGTGAACAGTCAGACACGTGGTCCGGAGATGAAAAAGGCAATGGAAATGCTGGACCTTATGGTGATTGTGGATCCACATCCGACCCATGCAGCTGTGATGAACGATCGCACGGACGGCATTTACCTGCTGCCGGCGGCGACACAGTTTGAGACCTACGGCTCAGTAACCGCATCGAACCGCTCGATTCAGTGGCGCGATAAGATTATTGATCCGGTGTGGGAGTCACTGCCTGACCATACCATTCTCTACAAGCTGTCGAAGAAACTCGGGTTTCATCGGGAGTTTACCAAGAATATCAAGGTCAACAACGACGAACCGCTGATCGAAGACGTGACCCGGGAAATCAACCGGGGCATGTGGACGATCGGTTACACCGGTCAGAGCCCGGAACGTCTCAAGCTTCACATGGCAAACAAAGGCACGTTCAACACCACCACGCTGAAAGCCGAAGGCGGACCGGCGAACGGTGATTACTACGGCATGCCTTGGCCGTGCTGGGGTAACCCCGAAATGGGTCACCCTGGAACGCCGGTGCTTTACAACACCGAATTGCCAGTAGCTGAAGGTGGTCTTTGCTTCCGCGCCAGATTCGGAACTGAACGCGATGGAGTCAATCTCCTCGCCGAGGATTCGTATCCGGTCGGTTCGGAAATCCAGGACGGTCATCCTGAATTCACCGACAAGCTGCTCAAGCAACTCGGCTGGTGGAATGACCTGACTGACGATGAGAAACTTGCTGCAGAAGGCAAAAACTGGAAAACCGACCTGTCAGGCGGAATCCAAAGGGTCGCCATAGCCCATGGCTGCGCACCCTTCGGCAACGCCAAGGCACGCTCGATTGTCTGGACTTTCCCGGATGCGGTTCCGATCCATCGTGAGCCTCTGTATACTCCCGACAGGGAACTGGCAGAGAAATATCCGACCTATGCGGACAGGAAACGCTTCTATCGACTGCCCACGCGTTATGCTTCAATCCAGGCCGAAGACGTGTCCGGCGAGTATCCACTGATTCTAACCAGTGGAAGACTCGTTGAATACGAAGGCGGCGGAGAAGAGCAACGTTCCAATCCATGGCTTGCTGAACTGCAGCAGGACATGTTTGTCGAGGTCAATCCCAAGGATGCCAACGACAGTGGAATTCGCGATGGCCAGATGGTCTGGATCATGACACCGGAAGGTGCCAAGATACTTGTGAAGACCATGGTAACTAGGCGCGTGGCTCCCGGAGTCTTGTTTACACCCTTCCACTTCGGTGGTTGGTTCCAGGGCAAGGACCTGGTGGACAAGTATCCGGCAGGAACCGCTCCTTACGTCCGGGGTGAAGCTTGCAATACAGCATTCACCTATGGTTATGACTCAGTAACACAAATGCAGGAGTCGAAAGTCACTCTCTGCAAACTCAGCACCTAGCTAGGAGGTTATCAAAATGGCAAGAATGAAATTTCTTTGTGATGCCGAGCGGTGCATTGAGTGTAACGCTTGTGTTACTGCCTGCAAAAACGAAAATGAGGTCCCCTGGGGCGTAAATCGCCGCCGCGTCGTAGTGCTCGGCGATGGCGAGCCCGGTGAGAAATCAATTTCGGTTGCTTGTATGCACTGCACCGATGCTCCTTGTGCGGCGGTATGCCCAGTCGATTGTTTTTACACAACCGACGACGGGATCGTACTGCATGACAAGGATCTATGCATCGGCTGCGGCTATTGCTTCTATGCGTGTCCTTTCGGCGCGCCGCAGTATCCGCAGCAGCAGGCGTTTGGAGTACGCGGGAAAATGGACAAATGCACATTCTGTGCAGGTGGTCCTCTGGCAGACAATTCGGATGCGGAATACAAGATGTATGGACGCAATCGGATTGCTGAAGGCAAACTTCCGCTATGCGCCGAAATGTGTGCCACCAAGGCACTCATTGCCGGTGATGGCGATATCATTGCCGACATCTACCGCGAGCGTATTCTGCAACGTGGAACACGTCCTCAAACCTGGGGATGGGAAACAGCTTATCCAGCTGGATAAAATGGAGATTGTGAAAAGGGGGAGCCATTCCCCCTTTTCCTATCCTTCGGACTAAGTTGAAATAGTTGAATTACTGAAACGAACAAACATTTTTTTGGAGCAGTATAGATATGCGTAAAAAGCTTTTTCTGTCAATAGTGGTTCTCTTCGGATCGTTGGTTCTTGCCGGATGCCTGGATGACTATGAGGTTACACTTCATGAGCCAGCTGTCTACAAAGGACCTGCAGACCCGTTAGTCGATAAGGGCTCTCAGATCAGCATGCTTCAGGAACGCTTCAATACTGTTCAGACCGACCGATGACATTCTGTCGGAACAACAAGCGTTCACTGAAACGAATAATTACAAAAATCACTATTGATTCATATTGTTAACTGACTTTCTTAAGGTTATCATTTAGAATAGGAGTTATTTAGATGGCAAAGCCAATTAGAAATTCAAAAACCGCGACATCCAAAAGGTTCCGTTGGATGGCCTGGAGTTTTGCGTTCATACTGTTTTGCGCAATGGCTCTGCCGATGACCGGTTATCTTTTTTCTGAATCCCAAACCACCCTGCAAGCTCAGGCAACCGGCAGCGAAGCCAACCAGAGATCCGAGTTTTGGCGCGTTGTCCGCGAAGGCGGCAGTGGCTATTCTTCCGTCGTCAGCAATGACGTAAACATCGAAACGAATGTGCTTTACAACACGACCGGCCAGAACTGGCGGGAATTGAGAAATGGCCTGATCGCCAATTATGGTGGTTGGTTCCTATTCCTCGTGGTCGTTTCCATACTCTTGTTCTATTCGTTCAGAGGACGGGTTGAACTCGCTGAACCCGCTTCCGGAAGGCGGGTGAAACGATGGACTGGATTGGAACGAACACTGCATTGGTATACAGCGGTGCTGTTCATCTGCCTGGCCATTTCGGGACTCAGCCTGCTGTTCGGACGGGTTTTGCTGATTCCTCTATTCGGGCCGCAGAACTACGCCCTATGGGCAAGTTTCTCCATCAACATCCACAATACTCTCGGGCCGTTTTTCGCAATCGGTCCCTTGCTGATGTTTATCTTGTGGATTCGCCATAACCTGCCAGGCAAGGGTGACTTCAGCTGGCTGATGCAAGGTGGAGGGATTATCGGCAACAGGCATCCAAGTGCAGACAAGGCCAATGCGGGAGAAAAAATCTGGTTCTGGATCGTGATGCTGATCGGGCTGGTCCTGGTCTGTGTGTCCGGGTTCACACTGATCGGCTGGGTGCAGGAGTACTTTGGCGTGGCGAATACCCGGGAACTCGCACAGCTCATGCATGTCGTACATACCATAAGCGCCCTTCTGTGGATCGCTATTTTCGTCGGTCACGCTTACATCGGCACAATTGGAAGCGAAGGCTCAATCGATGCAATGTCCAAAGGTCATGTCAGTGTCGAATGGGCGAAGCAGCATCATGATATCTGGTACGAAAAGGTAAAGGACACTGCCGAAATGCCAGGCGATCCCGAAACCGGAACGGCTGGTACAGGAGAATCGACTGCCTCACCAAGCGGTTGAAAGTTCCGAAACGTTCATTGAATGCGCATCTTGGGTGATTTGCCCAAGATGCGTTTTTTATGCAATGGAATCCCGCTTAGAGTATCGCCGAAACTGAACATGCTCAAAGGACCCGCAATCAGGTGACTTTCGAATAAATACGTTCATCATCCTCAAACCCCAATTCGAGAATTATGAAAAGATTTCCGAAATTTGTTAGAGACAGCATGGACTACACCGGGTCGTGCGTGACCTGCATACCGGTCAAATTCGACTCAGATGAATGGGAGTCTGCAATATTCTTTCAAGTCGGCGGATCTGAAAGCAAGCATGACCGTCGCATTCTCACCCGAACACAAAATGCAGTGCCGGTGGCGATCGAAACTGATGTAATCAAACACAATTCGGCTGCTGTTGTCGTCATCCGGATTGAGGTCTTCACTGACGAACTCGACCCCCTGGCCGGCGAGATTCTCTTGACTCCGGGAGAGACTGCCACCCATTTTGAGACATTGAAGCTACTGACAACCCAGTCCATCCTTCGTTGGTTCTTTTCGGATGCTGCTTACTGGGTGATTCATAACCAGCAAAATCAGTTGGGACCCGCTGAACATGCCGCATTCCAGGAAGATCTGGATGAAGCTACACAACATGACGCCATGGTCCGACTGACAGGCCAATACGATGTGGAAAGTGCCTTGCGCGAAGTCGTATCACATTATGAATTCAGATCAGTCACATCAAATCCCTACGCAGGCAATACCACTGTCCAATAAGCCGCACATGAGTCTTAGGGCATTCAATTTATGGCTTTGGCCGGCATTATTGCTGGGTTTTGTCAGTGCCTCAACTCAAGCGGATCAGGTGGCATTCATCAAAGCACTGAAGACTGAGGATATGAAAACTGCATATAGCCTGCTGGGCTATGTCGATGACGTCAATCGACCACTTGATGACGGACGTACTGCCCTGATGCTCGCATCAAAATTTGGCATGAAGGAAATGGTCGGCGATCTGATTCGGGCCGGTGCAGATGTCAATGCCCGCAATCACAATGGCGGGACGGCTCTGATGTACTCCGCCATTCGCGGTGATGAGGCGACTGTTGATATTCTCCTTCAACGAGGGGCAAGCGTCAATCTCACGGCGAAATTCGGTTGGTCCGCCCTGATGGTCGCGTCGGCCAAAGGCCATGCTGTGATTGTCAGGAAACTGGTCAACTCGGGGGCGGATGTCAATAGTCGGGACGTCTATCATTGGACCCCGTTGATGCGGGCTTCATTCGCCGGCTACGCAGAAGCTGTGAGTGAACTGCTCGCGCATCCCCTTACAGATGTCAATGCAGGCGATGAGAATGAAGCCTCTGCACTGCATCATGCTGCAACCAACGGTCACAAGGATGTCGTCAGAGTCTTGCTGGATCACTGTGCACGGATGTCAGTCAAAGACAAATTCGGATGGAGTCCACTCGATCGGGCCATTGCGAATGAGGACGAACTGATCGTGGAAATACTTCGCGACTACGAATCCCATCAAACGAAATGCCAATGAATAAGACATCCCGACGAGGCTTTTTCAAGGTTTGTGGTTCTTACCTGGCGGCTCTCGCTGCCTGGCATCCAACCGCCACCAATGCTGCGGCAACACCAAATTACTACAGCCGTGCTCTATTGATGCGCAACGGCATCCCGATGTCGTCATCGGATTTCCTGCCAGGACAGGTTTTTGTGTTCAACTATCCCTATGTTGCAACCCCCTGCATGGTCTTCAATCTCGGAAAGACAGTCGATCAGAGAGTCAAACTGTCGACTGTCGATCAGGATCCGTACGTCTGGTCTGGCGGTGCAGGGCCTTCGCAATCCATTGTCGCATACTCGGCAATCTGCGCTCACAAAATGACTTATCCTGCAAAAAATGCGAGTTTCATAAATTACCGACATTCCAAAGTCGTATTTTTCGACGAGCAAAGAAGACGCCAGGAGCGCGAGAAAATCATCTATTGCTGCTCGGAGCGAAGTGTGTATGATCCGGCGAAAGGGGCAAAGGTAATCGGCGGGCCGGCTCCCCAGCCACTTGCATCAATCCTGATCGAATATGACAGTTCCGAAGACAATTACTATGTCGTCGGTACCGCAGGAGGCGAGAAGTTTGATGAATTCCTGAACTCTTTCGAATTCCGTCTGCAGCTGGACTTCAAGATCCTGGATGTGAGAAAACCCGTTTCGGAAAAAGTGGAGTTGCTGACTGCCGAAGAATATTCGCATGTCATCGTTCACTGCTGAACACCTGCACAATCAGGATTCTTCTCTCAAAACTCCATTTTCAAGTCTGAAAATCCGGGTCATCGCATTGGCAAGTTGCAAGTCATGCGTCGCAACGACCAACGCAACGTTCAAATCACGGTCCAGTTCTACCATCATGTTCTGGACGACTTTGGCATTGTGACGGTCAATGTTCCCGGTCGGCTCATCAGCAAGCAGGCATAGGGGCCTTATAATCAGTGCTCTGGCAATTGCCACCCGCTGACGCTCCCCACCGGACAACTCTCCTGGCTTATGGTTGAGACGGTTCGAGAGATTCACCCGTTCGAGCAACTCTATCGCCTCGCGCCTTATCTGTTCGGTCGAAAGCTTTCTTACCATCAAGGGAATCATCACGTTTTCCAGTGCCGTGAATTCCGGCAACAGGTGATGAAACTGGTAGACAAAGCCCAGTGTCTCATTGCGCAGCCTGCCCCGTTCGGACTCGCTCAACTGCGATAGATTCCGACCATTGAGTGAGACAGTCCCAGCGGTTGGAACATCCAGGCCGGCCAACAGATGCAGCAAGGTGCTTTTCCCGGTTCCCGATGAACCAACTATCGCAATCTGCTCACCTTTGTCAATCTGAAGATCGACTCCATCAAGCACACTGACATCGAGCGTTCCCTGCTGGTAGACTTTAGTGACACCATCGGCCGACAACACTGTATCAGTCATATCGAAGCGCCTCAGCGGGATGTACCTTGGATGCTCTCCAAGCAGGATAGATCGTCGCGACAAAGCACATCACCAACGAAGCGATCGAAATCTTGATGACATCACTCCATATCAATTGCGCTGGAAACTTGGTAATGATGTAGATATCGTCCGGGAAGAACTGTGTTCCAAACAACTGCTCTGCCCAGGGAATCAGCGTCTCCATGTTCAACCCTGTCAGTACACCGACAAATGCGCCAAACATCGTACCGACTATGCCGATTACAACACCATGGACAATGAAGATTCCCATGACACTGCGCGGGCTGACCCCTATGGTGCGCAGAACTGCAATGTCAGTACTCTTGTCCGAGACGAGCATCACCAGCGTGGAAATGATATTGAAGGCGGCCACCGCTACGATTAGAAAAAGTATGATGAACATGACCCGACGTTCGATCTTCAAAGCCTCAAACAGATTGGAGTACTGATCTGTCCAATCGGATACCGTGTATCCCGGAGGCAGACTTGATCTGAGTTTGCGGGTAATCAAGGGTGACTCGAATACGTCACCAACTTTCAATCGCAGACCCGAAACCGCATCACCCACATGCTGCAATTTCGCCAGATCGTCAATGTGTGTCAAGACAAGACCATTGTCATATTCGTAGAAATTCAGGTTGAAGATACCAGCCACTGTAAAGCGCTTGAGCCTTGGTACCACTCCGACCAACGTCGACCGTGCCCTGGAGCTGATAATCACGATCTTGTCGCCGACTTTGACATTTCCTATTCTGCGCGCCAAATCCTCACCGATCACAATCGAGAATTTCCCGGACTCAAGATCATCCAGGTCGCCATTGACCATATGCTGCCCGATTGAGGATACTGCGGACTCCAACTCGGGGTTGATTCCCCTGACAATGACCGGACTGACCAGATTCCCCTGTTTGACCATGGCGTGAGTCAGGATAAACGGCGCCTGCCCTTCGAGTTGTACAGATTTCCCGACGTCAGACATCGCTGTACGCCAATCTTCCAACCACCCCCCGGGGGCACTGACCTCGATGTGCGCGGCGACAGCCAGTAACCTGGATTTCAGCTCCCTTTCGAATCCATTCATGACGGACAATACAGAAATCAACGCCCAGACGCCGATAATGATGCCCAGAATGGATGTCCCGGTAATAAAGGAAATGAATCGGGTTCTACGTTTGGCCCGAATGTAGCGCAGACCGATAAACAGCGCAAGTGGGCGTATCATTGTTCTATCGACCTGATGGTTTCAGATAGGGAAACAGGATCACGTCCCGAATAGACTTTTGGTTGGTCAGCAACATCGCGAGACGATCGATTCCAATCCCCTCCCCGGCCGACGGCGGCAGCCCATACTCCAATGCCCGAATATAGTCCTCATCGAACTGCATGGCTTCCTCATCACCTGACTCCCGGTGCAAAATCTGGTTTCTGAACCGCTCGGCCTGATCTTCCGGATCGTTCAGTTCGGAAAATCCATTTGCAATTTCCATTCCAGCAACAAAAAATTCGAACCGGTCCGCAATTTCCGGGTCCGAGTCGCTTACCCGCGACAATGGCGACACCTCAACCGGGTATTCGGTGATAAATGTCGGCTCAATCAACCGGTCTTCTACGGTTCTTTCGAAGATCTCAAAGAGAACTTTCCCGGCACCCCAGACACTGTTTACCTCTCCCCCAATGCCAACCAGGTAATCGGACAGCACCTTGAGATTCCCTAAATCATCCGCAGCCAACGACGAGTTATGCTCCAAAACGGCTTGGTGTAGCGGAATTCGCCTGAATGGCGGAACCAGATTGATTTCCAGGTCGCCATACTGAACGACAGCAGAGTCACAAACAGATGCTGTGATGTCTTCAAACATCTCCTCGGTCAGCGTCATGAAATCGCGGTAGTCCGCATAGGCCTGATAAAACTCCAGCATTGTGAATTCGGGATTGTGTTGCGTACTGACACCTTCATTACGAAAGTTTCGATTGATTTCGTACACGCGATCGTAGCCACCGACAACAAGCCGCTTGAGAAACAGCTCAGGTGCGATACGCAGATACATGTCAAGCGACAACACATTGTGATGGGTGACAAAAGGCTTTGCGATCGCACCGCCCGGAATCGAATGCATCATGGGTGTTTCAACTTCCAGAAAACCGCGACTGTCCATGAACTTGCGAATACATTGCACGATAGCGGAACGGGTTCGGAAGGTTTTGCGAACATCCTCATTCATGATCAGATCCAGATAACGCTGCCGATAACGAAGTTCCTGATCGGACAGCCCATGGAACTTTTCCGGAAACGGATGCAGTGCCTTGGTGAGCAGATGGTATTCATCCACCGCGATACTCAACTCACCTGTTCGGGTTCTGAATACCTTTCCACTTGCGCCGACAATGTCACCGATATCCAGCTCCTGAAACTTTTCGTAATCCTCAGTCCCAATCGCTTGCTGTCGCACGAACAGTTGAATTGATCCAGATGAGTCCCTGAAATCAGCAAAAGTGACTTTGCCCATCTTGCGGAAATTCATGATCCGCCCACCGAGGGCAACCGACAGATCCGTCAGCTTCAGCTCTTCAGCATCGCAGTCACCGAAACGACGATGTAACTCGGCAGCACTGCTGGACGGACGAAACGCATTTGGATACACATGATTGCGTTCGCGCAGATTCGCCAGCTTCTGCCTGCGCAGCCGCGACTGTTCGTTGTCTGACATGAGTCCTACAGCCCCGCTCTCAGACTGGCCTCAATGAACTGGTCAAGCTCGCCGTGAAGAACCGCGTCGGTGTTGCCTGTTTCAACGCCGGTACGAATGTCCTTGACCCTGGACTGATCAAGCACATAGGAACGAATCTGATGCCCCCAGGAAATGTCAGGTTTAGAGTCTTCAATCTCCTGCTGTTTGTTCTCGGTCTTCTGTCGCTCAATATCGTGCAGTCTTGCCTTTAGCATGGACATCGCCTCTGCCTTGTTCTTATGCTGAGAACGATCATTCTGACACTGTACGACCACACCGGTTGGCTTGTGCGTGATTCGCACTGCGGAGTCTGTCTTGTTGACGTGCTGACCACCGGCGCCACTCGAGCGATAGGTGTCAATTCGAAGGTCACCCGGATCAATCTCTATATTGATCTGGTTATCAACTTCCGGATAACAGAATACCGAGGCGAACGAAGTATGCCTGCGCTGCCCTGAATCAAATGGAGATTTTCGAACCAATCGATGAATCCCACTTTCAGTGCGAATCCAACCGAACGCATAATCCCCCTTGATTTTCAGCGTGGCACTCTTGATTCCAGCTACCTCACCCTGTGAGTAATCAACCACTTCTGACTCGAACCCCTTTTTCCTTGCCCAGTAATCGTACATCTCAAACAGCATCTGCGCCCAATCCTGCGCTTCGGTGCCGCCTGACCCGGGTTTGATATCCACGAAAGCATTGGCAGAGTCCAGTTGGCCACTGAACAAGCTTCTGAATTCAAGTGCATCGGTCTTTTCCTGCAACTGCGATACTTCCTCGACAATTGACGCGATGGTTTCGGCATCGTCTTCGGCAACAGCCAGCTCCCAAAGTTCCGCAGCATCGGAAACCGATGTTCGCAGTGACTGGATCGGTTGCAGGGTTCTTTCAAGATTGACTCTTTTCTGGTTGAGTCGCTGACTGCGTTCTACGTCCTGCCATACCGCAGGGTCTTCAAGGGATGCCATGATTTGTTGCAATTCCAAAACCTTGCTGTCAACGTCAAAGAAACCTCCTTAACGCTTCAACCCGCTCGTCCAGTTCACTCAGAATTTCGCTTGTTGGAGTCGTTTCCATGATAATTTTCCTACTGCAATTGCTTTAGCCCGTAATCTCTTTGCGGATATCTGCCAGTTACGAGTTCGTTTTAGTCTTACCAAATGTTGCGGGGCGTATATATAATGTGCCCACTTCACCGGTGAGTCACAAATACCAGTTATCAACCCCGACAAATCCATGAAAATCGGTATTCCCACAGAAATCCACGACAAAGAACGGCGAGTCGCTGTAACGCCCGAAATTGTCCCGTCAATCATGGAAATGGGATTCGAGGTTGTCGTAGAATCCGGAGCCGGTGAATTGGCTAATTATACTGATTCCGCATACGAAACTGCAGGCGCGACTGTTGTATCAGCCGGAACATCTGTGTGGGAGAACTCCGACGTAATAGCAAAAGTCCGGGCACCTGAATTCAGTGATAGTGGGCAGTATGATGAGGCTGATCTGCTTTCGTCAGGTCAGCACCTGATCGCTTTCTTGTGGCCGGCGCAAAACCCTGAACTTCTGCAGAAACTGTCGGACAAGGGGGTCAGTGCGATTTCAATGGATGCGGTGCCGCGTATCTCACGGGCACAGAAGCTTGACGCCCTATCCTCAATGGCCAATGTCGCTGGCTATCGGGCAGTGGTTGAGGCAGCGCAACACTTCGGTCGGTTTTTCAGTGGTCAGATCACTGCTGCCGGACGTGTGCCACCTGCCAAGATCATGATAATCGGTGCCGGTGTGGCCGGGCTGTCCGCGATCGGAACCGCGACCAGCCTGGGCGCGATCGTGCGAGCATTCGATACCCGGCCTGAAGTCAAGGAACAGGTCGAAAGCATGGGTGCTGAATTCCTTGAGCTTGATTTTGAGGAGGAAGGGTCTGGATCTGGTGGCTATGCCAAGGTGATGAGCAAGGAATTCATTGAAGCGGAAATGGCATTGTTCGCCGAACAGGCTGAGGACGTCGACATCATCATCACCACCGCCCTGATTCCAGGTCGGCCCGCACCAAAACTGATTACCGAAGCGATGGTGAGATCGATGAAAACCGGCAGCGTTATCGTCGATCTGGCGGCCGAACAGGGCGGGAATTGCGAACTGACGCAGCCCGATGAGGCAACCGAAGCATACGGAGTGACGATAATCGGCTACACGGATTTACCCAGTCGCCTGCCTTCACAGTCCAGCCAGCTTTATGCGTCCAATATCCGCAATTTCTTGGATGACCTGTGTCCCGACCGCAACGGCGAGATTATGATCGACATGGAAGATGAGGTCATACGCGGCGCGACTGTGGTTCACAATGGCGAGATCACCTGGCCACCGCCGCAAAGTGAACCGCCGAAGCCCCTGGCACAGAAACCAGCTGACGAGGTCGCGCCATCACAAGGCATCGCCGCGGAAGAGGCGCCAGAATCGAAAAAATTCAGGATCGGTCCTTACGCTTTCGGTTTGGCCTTGGCAGCCATCGTTGCCGTCGGTTTGTATGCTCCAGCATCATTCCTGACACACTTTACCGTATTCGTTCTGGCCATATTTGTCGGCTGGCATGTAATCTGGAACGTAACGCCATCACTTCATACACCGTTGATGAGTGTCACCAATGCCATCAGCGGAATCATCATAGTCGGGGCATTGCTTGAAATCGGTGCGGTCAATCCTTACGTCAAGGCGCTCGCCGCGGTATCCATATTGATTGCCTCGATCAATATTTTCGGCGGTTTTCTTGTCACGCAGCGCATGCTCAGGATGTTCAAAAAATAAATGTTTGAAGGCCTGATCAATTCGCTGTACATCATAGCGTCTATTTTCTTCATCCTAAGTCTCGGTGGTCTGAGCCACCAGACTTCGGCTGTCCGCGGAAACATTCTGGGAATACTCGGAATGATACTTGCGGTCTGTGGAACAATCGCCGCCAAAGCAGTCGACAGTATTGGAATTATTGTCGCGATGATGGCGATTGGCGGTGTCTTCGGAATCCTCGTAAGCATGCGGGTTCAGATGACAGCGATGCCGCAGTTAGTCGCTATCCTGCATAGTCTTGTCGGACTGGCAGCGGTGTTTGTCGGTTTTGCCAACTACATCGAACCACTACATGAGTATGAAGGTGTGGAAAAAGTCGTTCATGAAGTTGAGATCTACATTGGTGTTTTTATTGGTGCCATCACATTCACCGGTTCTGTCGCTGCATTTGGAAAATTGCAGGGGGTAATCTCCAGTCGACCACTGATGTTGCCGGCCCGTCACTGGCTGAACCTGATCATCGCAGTCCTGTGTATCTGGCTTGGTGCCGAATTTCTCGGCAGCGACCACCAAAGTGGTGTCAATGTACTGTTGATCATGACTCTTCTCGCGTTCCTGCTGGGCCTGCATCTTGTGCTCGCAATCGGAGGCGCAGACATGCCTGTGGTCATCTCGATGTTAAACAGTTATTCAGGCTGGGCGGCTGCGGCAACAGGATTCATGCTGGAAAACGATCTGCTGATTCTGGTCGGTGCTCTCGTCGGAAGCAGCGGTGCCATATTGAGCTATATCATGTGCCGGGCAATGAATCGCCATTTTGTCAGTGTCATTCTTGGCGGATTCGGAACCACCGGCGGCTCGGCTGTTGAGTCCATAGACGGCACCATCTCAGAAGTCAATGTCGATGAAGTTGCAGGGTTGCTTTCCGCTTCAGAGTCTGTGGTCATCGTTCCCGGCTATGGACTTGCTGTCGCCCACGCACAACATCCTGTTGCTGAACTGACCCGAAAACTGCGAGATGACGGAAAGCAAGTGAGATTTGCAATCCATCCTGTCGCCGGCAGAATGCCAGGACATATGAACGTTCTTCTGGCTGAAGCCAAAGTGCCATACGACATCGTTGAGGAAATGGATGAAATCAACCCTGACATGCCCGGTACCGATATTGTCATGGTGATTGGCGCGAACGATATCGTGAATCCATCCGCTCAGGATACACCCGACAGTCCTATTGCCGGCATGCCGGTTATTGAGGTGTGGAAAGCGAAGCATACTATCGTTCTCAAAAGAAGCATGGCTTCAGGATATGCCGGTGTGGACAACCCTCTGTTTTACAAGGAAAACAACAGAATGTTGTTTGGTGATGCCAAAGACAGTCTGGACAAGCTTGTGACGATGGTAGGCTAACCTTTCCCGAAATCAATCGATGCCGAATATGCATTGATTCCGAGCTGACTCTATCCCACGCCACTCCGGATCGGATCAATTCCCCAACAACATATACCATTCATCAGCTACTGCTAAACCCGTTGCGGATGTTCATAGATCGTTTGTCCTCTCAGTTAGGCATATATAATGCAGATGGGCGAATGAGTAAACATTACTCATTACAAGATGTCCTCGTGACGACTATTCGATGGTGAATAAAGTGATCGACAGACTTACTGTTTCAGCACGCGTAAGAGCTGGAAGAATAACCGACTCCAGAATGGTTTCAGTTGTTTTTTTGTTGTCATTTGCGTTGACACTCGCAACTCTGGCTGGTTCACAAGTCAAGGCATCTGATCCAGGTGTTTTCCCCGATCGGATTGTATTTGGCCAAACAGGTCCTTTCAGCGGCCGAACTGAACGAATTGCGAATAGTCTCGCGTGGGGTATCAGGGCTGCTTTCGATGAAGTAAATTCACAAGGAGGAATCAACGGACGTCGGTTGGAATTATTGAGTAAGGATGATGCATATAATCCAGCGAAAACCAAAGAGATTGCACAGTCATTTATTGACTCGAATGAAATTTTCGCGTTCATTGGAAGTGTCGGCACGCCAACCGGAAGAGTTACCGCAGCGTTGGCGGACCAATATGGATTACCATTTATTTCGCCGTATACAGGTGCCGAATTCTTACGTAGCAAGCAACGCTATGGAACTGTCGTCAATCTGCGACCAGCGTATTCAGAGGAAACCAAAGCCTGGATAGAGTATCTAACCGGCATTGGCATTGACAGAATCGCCGTCTTCTACCGAGATGACGCATATGGCCGGACTGGTTTGCGCGGGGTGATGCAGGAACTCAGGAAACGAGAACTGCTATTGGCGGCAAGGGGCTCTCATGCGCGTAACCTCACTGTCGCGTCATCCGCAGTGTGGGATATTCGCCAGGCTGAACCGCAGGCAATTGGAATAGTTTCATCCTATGCGGCAACTTCAAGTTTTATTCGCAATGCCCGTTTGCAAGGCTTGAATCCAAAGTTTGTCAGCCTTTCTGCTGTTGGTTCTGAAGCTCTGATTGATGAACTCGGTGACGATGCTCAGGGAGTCCTGATTTCCCAAGTCATGCCGTCAACTAATGATCATTCTGTACCTTTAGTCGCTCAATTTAACCGGGCGATGGATGCCTACGCAATGAGGAACGATCTGGATTCAGACTCGTGGTTAAGTTACATCGCTTTCGAAGGGTATCTGGCTGCACGATTTGTAATTCAAGTTCTTCAGTCAGCTGACGAGGGTGAACCAACCAGAAAAGCACTGTTGGATCATATTTTCGATACACAAGAGTTTGAAATCGGAGGGATTGACTTGCACTTCGAAGAAGGTCAGAATCAAGGATTGCACACAGTCTACATGACTGAAGTCGGAAGAAATAATCAGATTGTAGTATTGGATTCTATTGACGTGCGAGACTGAACTGAGTAGATATCCGTTCAAACATTCACATTACAGACTCAATATAGACAACCGTGAAACTTTCAGAATTTGATTTCGCTGCACAACAGTACTGGCTTCGAAAGATGCTCGAAGTGCTCTATATGCGGCGTTCCACGATGTTCCGTTTTGTCGTTGAGTCTGCGCGCATGCTCATTTTAGGCAACGGCGGTGGCGTTGCGACCACATTCGGAATGCTGAACTATCTTGACCTGGTCGGCGTTTATCATTGGGTCTGTGTGTTCATGCTGCTGACATTCGTTTTAGGCACCTTGTTCTCCACCGTCACACTGATCTTGGTTACTGCGACAACAATCAGGGAAGCGCATTCGGCAGAAATTGCCATGCACGAATTTGTCAATGACCGCATGGATCGCGACGAGGTGTTGTTCTACTACGATGAAACGGCGAGACGCCTTGCCTACTACTCTACATGTGCAGGAATCGTCAGCATTAGCCTGCTTGTTTTAGGTGCTGTTCAGGGATTGTTCCTAGTGGCGGTCTATCTGTAGCCGCTGCTTCGCATATACCGTTCCTGGTGACGCTCATGCGAATCGTGCCTTTTGAATCTTATCCCATAGACCTCCAATACCGGTCAACCTGTTTGCAACGATAGATCAGTATCTGACTGAACGATCGGGCAACAGGCAACTCTCGCTTCCCGCCTCTATCGGTAGTGCGGGCCTTCAGCTGCGCTGGAATCAAGTCTGGCGGTCAGCCGCCGCGCTTGGGGTTTACGTCAACGCTCCCATGCTGTAATGAATCGGTTTGGTTCATGTACCGACTGGCGTCTTTGCCCTCATTACCCGGGTGCTGTTCCTCTTTCTCAGAAATCTGTGATTGCTGTTCAGGCTGTAACAGCTGTCCGCTTTGCTGCTGAGCCTGTTCGTTCTGAGTGGCTTGATGCAGTTCATCATCCAGACCGGTTGCGTGCTGGCCATCATTGTCGGAGTCTTGCCCTCCCAAATCCACGCCTGAATCATTGGCGGTATGCGGTAGTCCAAGATGTCCGGGTTCTGATTTCATCGAGTCTGGAACATTCGGGTCAAGCACGTGCTCTGGCAGGCGTCTGGTGTTGTCAGGAATGTTGCCCAGATGATGCGGTTCCTGCCCCGGTTGATGTCCGCCGTAGCCAGGTGCGCGGTCAGGAGTGTCACCCATTACGTGACCAGCTGCCGAACCGGGATGTTGTGCGTCTTCGCTGGTCAGCCTTCTCGATCGACGCTTGTCTTCGTGTTCCCTATCATCGTCGAAACCCGGCACACCACTTGGACTCTCAAGTAGATTGACCGCAATATTCGGAGCTTCCCCAGGCTGCAACACCACTACACGGGCATTACCCAATACCTTCCTTACGGTATTCCAATACAGAGTGTGCTGCGTTTGTTCTGGATTGACTTCGTTCCTCGCCAACAGCAACAAAAATGTATTGGCATTGCTACGAGATTGTTCAATGTGTGCTTCCGCCCTGGCAACTGTCTCATCGACAATTTTTGCTGCCACGCCATTCGCTTGCGCCAGAGTCAGTTTGCTTCTCTTCAACGCCGAATTTACAATCTCACGTCGCTGTGCCTTGGCATCATTGACTGTGCGAAACGCAGGCACGACATCCAACGGTGGTGTGACCGACACCATATTCACCGAAACAATTTCAATTCCAGTTCCCAGCGAGTCGAGGCCGTCGGACAGTACGTCCATGATTGTGTCTTCGATATATTTCTTCTCCGTCACCAGTACCATGTATATGAACATATTCGAAATCAACCGCACAAAACTGCCCCGGATTTCCTCCCGCAGTATGTCGATAGCGTTTGCGTGTCGAAAAAGGTATTTTTCGAGATTGGTGACCTTGTACTGAATTACAAATGTAGCGTCAACAAAATTGAAATCTCCAGAGATAGTGGACATCTGGGGAAGAATTTGGGTATCAACCTGAATTGAATGCACCCGCGCTGTCTTGAATTTGTTGACACGCTCAACACCAAACGGAAAATGCCAGCGGAGCCCCGGCTGAACTTCGGCATCGACCAATTGTCCAAAGCGACGCTTGGCAGCTGTCTCATCCAAGTCCACCCGATAGAATCCAGATGCTACCACAGCCACAAGTGCGATGACGATAACGCCCAATCCGTAGTAAGCTAACGGAATGTTTCTGAGGTAGTCAAACGAACTCCGAATTACGCGAACGCTGAGCGTTTCGTTTTCCGATCCAGATTCGGTTATTTGTGGTTCATTCACCATTGAGTACTTTCAATAATTTGGAATCAGATTCGAGAAACAGTGTGGTTTGTTCCCCGATAATGGATTCATAACTCTCCAGACTTCGGATGAAGCGATAGAATTCTGGATCTTTTGCATAGGCTTCGCCTAGGATTTGCAGCGATTCAGCTTCCGCCTCGCCCAGAATCTTTGTCGCTTCCGCATGTGCGCGTGCCAGTATCCTTTCATGTTCCGCGGCAGCCTTGGCTTCAATCTTGAGGGCTTCTTCCGCACCCTCGCTGCGATATCTCGCAGCAATTCTTGCTCGCTCCGCCTTCATACGACTAACGACACTTGCTCGATTTTCCACCGGCAGGGTAAAGCCATTGATTTGCGAATACAGTACGCCGACACCAAAATTCTCAATTGCTGTCTTATCCACTTGTTCGCGGATTGTTTCAGCGAGAAAGTGAAAATCAACTTTATCTATTCCTACGTTGATGAAATCTTCAAGTGCGAGATTACCGACGATCGCACCTAGCCGCGCAACCATCAGATCGTGCAGTTTTGCCTCAGCTGTAACTTTATTCTGCACTGTCGCGACAAACTGCATGGGATTTACTACCTGCCATGTCAAGAACATTTCAATGATCACATTTTTCTCGTCATCCGTCAGCAGTTCCTGCGCGGTGCTTTTGAGAATTAACTTTCGCATATCGACACGAATCACGCGATCGACCGGCCACGGCATTTTCACTTGTAGTCCAGGGTTACGGACTTCCTCCAAGGGTTCTCCGAAACGGGTGACGACTGCAACTTCAGTTTCGTCTACCGCAAATAAACTGGTACTGATAATCCAATACGCTAGT
Source organism: Acidiferrobacterales bacterium (assembly GCA_028820695.1). Lineage (NCBI taxonomy): Bacteria > Pseudomonadati > Pseudomonadota > Gammaproteobacteria > Acidiferrobacterales > Acidiferrobacterales bacterium. The sequence continues at coordinate 43,865 of JAPPIB010000026.1, forward strand.
GCCAGCACGACTACGATTCCTACACTGCGTTTCATCATTCATGCTCCGATTTGTCAGTTTCTACGTCATGTTCTGATCGGCCAAAGAGATTTGAGACACGACGCCATAGGGTGAGATTCTGCGGGGTTTTCTGCTCAGGTACAATGAACGTCTGACGGTTATTGTAAGCAGACTCGACGGTTTCATACCACAAAAGGTCCTGAAGTATGGACGGTGCCTCGCTGACCGATTCAGCTTTTGCAATGAAGGCTTGCTGCTCGGCCTGAGCTTTCATCACGCGGCCATCGGCCAAAGCTACATTGCGTCTGAGTTTGACATCTGCGTTGCCGACAGCACGCGGTACCAATAGTGTAAATGAACGTTCCGCCTCCAGTATCGAAGTGGTACGATCCTGACTGGCATCTGTAACGTCTCTAAACGCCGGGATAGTCTCGGGTACCGGATGAATATCCACGACATTCACTGACAGTAGGCGGAGATCGTCCTGCATTTGCTGCTCGCCGCCGATCGTCCCCTGGTCATCTTGAAACGATATGTCGTGGTCCTCGGTATGCTGGGAATCGTGCCTAACCTGATTTGAGATTTTGAGATGCAGTATCAGCTCATGGAACATAAAGTGCTCGATCTCTGCGCGCTTTTTTGACAATAAGTCACTTAATTCATTGGTTGCAATGTATTCGCGCGCGATGGCCTGTATGTGATGGGCTATGCTATCTTCCCTGTTCTCGTATTCGTAGTAGAACATATATGGATTGGCTATGCTGTAATGAACCGAAATCAAAATCCGCAGCAGGCTTTCGTCACCGGACAGAAATTCAGCCAGAGAGGTCTTTTGCGAGCGCAGGTCGCCTTTTCTATGCCATTGAGTCCTTCGCGGCTTATTTGCGGCACCGTCTTGAATGATACTCACAGTTGTTTCTTCGACATTCAGGTTTTCTTTCAACCCCACGATTATTCGGTGTTGGACGGTGTGGGGATGTATGTCAATAGTTCCGAAAGGGGGAGGCGGCGCGTAATGAAGACCTGGCGCAAGCGCAGGCCATCGAACTTCGCCGAACAGCTTGCCGTAGCCAAGATAACCAACTGGAATCGCAGTTAAACCGGTAGCGAGATAGACACCCAGAACCAGTGGAACACCGATCTGAACGAGCTTTGACCTAAGAGAAAATATCTCACGCATCCGCGCTCCTTTTGCCAGCCCGCTGACTTGCAGCACGGTAGAATTGATGTTGCCCATCAGGTCGTGGTATCCAGACGCGGCGGCTCCCTTCCAGAAACGCCATGCGATCAAGATCGTCAACAGAGTTGCCCCTGTCCATTCCAAAAACCCCACGAATCCCGAGCCTCTTCCCTCCAGGTTCAGGGCAATTTCCCAACCGAGGTAGATAAGCATTAGGTCAAGCGCAATACCACAGACCACGGCACCAAAGACAATGCTGCCGATATAGATCGAAACGAAGCGCAGTCCAAACTGCTGCATGAGGACGATGATGGTTGCCGTATTGGTAGCTGGACCGGTCATGAGAAAGACCAGCGCGGAACCCGGGCTGAACCCTTTGGCGACAAGTGCAGCGGCAATTGGGGTGCTGGCGGACGCACACATATAGAGCGGTACGCCGGCAACCAGCATCACGAGATACATGCGCCAGCCGTAAAGACCATATTCCGCAATGTTATCTGGGACAAGAACCATGACCACACCGCTAAGCACCACGCCCACCACCAGTGCGAAGAGTATGTCGTCCGCCATTTCAATGAACGCAAATGTAAACATGCGTTTTCCCACCCGACTCAATGGAACTGCATCCTGGACTTCTCGTAGCGGGAGAGCCAACGCGCTGCGGTCAAGCATCGGGCGATTCCACTCTGCGATGTGTGTCCAATTGATGAACTTGTTCCACATCCTTGAACTTGAAGCCTTAATTGACGTCATCAGCCCGCCAACTCCAACAACAGCAGGGTCTTCCTCAAAATCATGACTATGATCGTGGTCATGATGGTGGTGATGGTGATGATCCTGCTCCTTTTCGGTTCCTTTGGGTACCGGGTCGGGGCCGCGTATCATCGCGATCGAGCAGATTCCGGCAAGCAGCGCAGAGAAGAACGCACCGACGGGCCGAATGATCGCCATTATCGGTCCCATCAGTCCCCAGGTGACGAGAATTGAGTCCATACCAGTTTCTGGTGTGGTGATCAGGAAGGACATGCAGGCTGATCGACTCGCACCCTTCTTTCTGAGGGTTGCGGTGATGGGAATCACTCCGCAGGAGCATATAGGCAACGGCAGGCCAAATGCCGCAGCTGTCGTAACGCTCGCAAGCCCTTCTCGCCCCATAAGTCGGATAACGGTGCGTTGGGAAATCAGGACGTAGAGAACGCCCGCAAAGGCCAAACCGAATATGAAATACGGCGAAAGGAGAAGATAAACTTCCCATGCGCTTACGAGCACATGGAAAACCGCACCAATTACGGCAGTTATTATCGCTAGCATGACAAAAACTATATCACAAGAACAGTCTTGCTACTGCCCAAATCGATGATTTTCAGCCTTTCAGTTGTTCATCTGCATCCCACCGGGACTTATCGAATACCATTTTGATCCAGTTCTGGATGAGCTCTGGTTAAACACCCACGCAAAAGGACTTGCAGACGTCGTAGACTTATACTCGGCTGACCGGGTACACCGAAGTGATGAAACCGAGTAATTGACCCGGATTTAATTGAATCAGTACAGAAAAAGTGGCTGATTCACAGCAAACGCGAATGGCGAATCAGCCATCGTGACTCATCAGGTAGTGCTGGTTGCAAGCACTGAGGTTCGAAGTTTGTTGCCCAACGGTTTTGCCCATCCGTCGGCTCAATTCATTGCGAATTGTACGTTCTCATATGCGCATCAACGCGTGGTGAAAACAGCGGACTGGTGTTGAGCAGGCCAGTCGAAAACTAACTTGCATCGGCCAGGCAATCCTTCAGTGAAACCACCATGTTACGCAAAAGCTCGAAGTAGGCATCGGGACCTGGTTCAATATCTGCACCCAGCGGGTCCAGTGTTCCGATTTTCAGATCTGTGCCCTCAGCGAGAACTTCCAGAATACTTGGATTGAACTGTGGTTCCTTGAATGCGCAAGTTGCCCCGGTCTCGCGGATCGTCTCGCGCAGTTCCAACAGTCTCTTGGCACCTGCGGAACGCTCCGGATTCACAGTGACCGTCCCGACATTGTTAAGCCCGAGCATTTTTTCGAGGTACTGATATGCGTCGTGAAACACCACATACGGCGAGTCCAAAAAAGATTCTGACAAACTCCGTAGTTCCGTTTCCAACAAATCCAGTTTCTCAAGGGTAGTTTTCACGTTTGCAGTCAGTTGCGCCTCATGTTGAGGAAACAATTGCGCAAGCTGCTCGGCTGTTTCTTCGGTGATCACCCTGGCATTGTTAACATCGAGCCAAATGTGCATGTCGTAGCGACCGTGCGCATGTTCTTCCTCCTCTCCGTGATGATCCTCATCCTCGGCCTCTCCGTGATCGTCTTCCTCCTCTCCGTGATGATCCTCATCCTCACCTTCAGCCCTTCCGTGATCGTCTTCTTCCTCTCCGTGATGATCCTCATCCTCGTCTTCAGCCCTTCCGTGATCGTCTTCCTCCTCTCCGTGATGATCCTCATCCTCACC
>JAPPIB010000026.1:47633-75937 GCA_028820695.1 Acidiferrobacterales bacterium
CTTCAGCCCTTCCGTGATCGTCTTCCTCCTCTCCGTGATGATCCTCATCCTCACCTTCAGCCCTTCCGTGATCGTCTTCTTCCTCTCCGTGATGATCCTCATCCTCGTCACCATGTCCTCCATCAGGAGATTCTCGAGTCTCATAAAGTAACAGACCGTGCATCTCTCCGACCTCAATCACTACTGTATCTTCCTGCATACTTGAGATGAAAGATGTCAAAGTTGATTCCATCGTGGGCCCGATCCAGAACATTACATCAGTATTTTCCAACAGCTTTACGTCTGATGGCTTTATCTGGTATCCATGAACGGAATAAGTGCCTTCAAGAAGCAGTTCAGGTGTTCCTATCCCCTCCATAACGGAAGAAACCAAGCTGTGAATTGGATTTATGCTAGCGACAATTCTGCTATCGGAAGCACCTGCACTGCCTATAATTGACATGATTAGCGCAATAGCGCAGATTTTTCTCATGGATACTCTAGTTCAGTTCAACGATGATGTTATATTATAGTATATCGTACCGCCACGCGACGAACGTCCGCCAGTGAATTGAATTCAGTTCTTGCACAATTGCAGTCGGCGGGCGTCTGCCGAAATGGACGGTGGTTGATTCGGAACATCGACCTGTCAATCGGACGGGGCGAAATTGTTTCTCTGATCGGTCCGAATGGAAGCGGCAAAACGACAGTGGCAAAAGTCCTATGTGGCGTAATCGTACCTGATAGCGGCTCCGTCTCAAGGTCCGACAATGTTCGAATCGGATATGTACCCCAGAACGTTGAGATCAAGCCCACACTTCCAATGACTGTACGACGTTTGATGAATGTCAGTGAGAAATTCGGCACTCACGAGATGGAAGAAGTATTGGAAGAGATGAAAATTCTCGGGACAGCTGACCAGCCTGTGCGGGAACTCTCAGGCGGTGAGTTCCAAAGGGTGCTGTTCGCACGCGCACTTCTGAAGAAGCCCGATCTGCTGATCCTTGATGAACCCTCCCAGGGATTGGACTTCCAGGCAGAGATGAAGCTCTACAATCAGATTGTCAACATTCGGGACCGGTTGAAGTGCGGTATTTTGTTGGTGTGTCACAATCTACATATGGTGATGGCAAAAACAGATGTTGTCGTATGTATCAACAGTCACATCTGCTGTGCCGGAACACCGACACATGTCGTTAACGACAGTGCGTTTGAAACGCTCTTCGGACAGGAAGCGGCACGTTCCCACGCACTATATCAGCATCATCATGACCATAGGCACCTTCCCGATGGCAGCGTCAGTCATCGATAATGACTTTTGTCCACAATTCGACCCATAGGGCCTGACGACAACCGATATGTTCGACGATTTCATCACCCGTGCGGTCATTGCAGGTGTGGGATTCGCAATAATCGCCGGTCCGCTGGGCTGCTTCGTAGTATGGCAAAGGCTTGCATACTTCGGTGATGCCATGGCACATTCCGCATTACTCGGTATCGCTTTGGCACTTGCTCTCGAATTCAACCTGATTGTCGGTGTTTTCGCAGTGTGTCTGCTGATTGGGCTGATCGTTGGACGAATTAACGATCAGTCAACACTTTCCGGAGACTCCACGCTTGGTGTTCTGTCTCACGCGTCACTTTCTATAGGACTGGTCTTGGTATCTCTCATGTATTGGGTTCGAGTGGATGTGCTTCACTTTCTGTTTGGAAACATCCTGGCGGCAGGGTGGTTGGACATATTGATGATCTATGGCGGCGGTGCAGTGATTTTGTTTGTGTTGATTCGTAGATGGGATAATCTGATCTGCCTTGCAGTCGATGAGCAGATCGCCACTGCTGAGGACATGCAACCTGTCCAGAATCGTTTCATCATGATGGTGCTTTTAGCGGGGATTGTTGCCTTTGCGATGAAGATAGTGGGAATAATCCTGACCGTCGCGCTGCTGATCATTCCAGCTGCGGCAGCCCGTCAGTTCGCCAAAACTCCGGAACAAATGGCAGTTCTTGCGTCGGCGTTCGGCGTCATTGCAGTAATATTCGGACTCATCATGTCGGTTGAACTTGACACACCGCCAGGCCCAAGTATTGTCATAAACGCGATTGTCATTTTCGTGATCGGTGTTGCCACAACTGCAATAGTCGGAATGCGAAAACGGCGCAGTGGCAGCGTCTGAAATGAAACCACAAACACCAAGACAGCAACTGGTATACGACTTTCTTCTAAAGAAGAAAACAGCCCAAGGCGCCTACGACATTCTCGATGCATGCCGGGACCAGGGGTTCCGCGCGCCGAGCCAGATCTATCGGGTACTGGACAAATTGCTCGAATACGGTCTTGTTCACAAGGTGGAAAGCCTTAACGCATACATCGCATGCGACCAAACGCACGTTATAGGGCGATCATTCATTGCCATCTGCAATAACTGCGGATTGGTCAAAGAGATGCCGATTCCGGTCTTTTCCGACCAATTGGAGAATTGCGACAGCTGGGACGGGTTTACCCCTCAGGAACTGAAGGTGGAAATCAAAGGACGCTGCCCCGACTGTAACTGAGCCGTATAGGCGGGATGCAGTCGTACCCTGCAATGGCGGAGAGGGAGGGATTCGAACCCCCGGAAGGTTGCCCTTCAACGGTTTTCAAGACCGCCGCTTTCGTCCACTCAGCCACCTCTCCGTTTTATGGAACCGAACTGCAGGATGTGATTCTCCGAATAGCAAAACAGGCGAATTCGCAAACTGCCTGTTGAATTGTTTCGATGAATAGCGACTGTACGGAAATGCAGTCAAAGGCCTTGAAATATTATGAACCATCTTTATATTCCGAGTAAGAATATTAGCCGCAAATTTGTAAAATCACTATCGTAATCGTACAATTAGCATACCTTTATTTTTCAAGAGGGAACGTTCTATGAGAATAAACGACCAAGTACTTTCACAACAAAGAACTTCAAGTGTCGTTGTCAACAGGGTTCTTCGGAACACATACATTCTGCTGTCGATGACTCTGTTGTTTTGTGCCGGTGTCGCAGCGCTTTCTGTTGCATTGAACTGGCCGCATCCCGGACTGATCATCACTTTGGTGGGTTATTTCGGATTGTTGTTTCTGACCAGTGCCATGCGCAATTCCGGACTGGGCATCGTATGCGTGTTCGCACTCACCGGATTCATGGGTTTCACCCTTGGACCGATCATCTCGCATTATCTGACCGTCATTCCTAACGGTGATCAGATCGTCATGACCGCATTTGGCGGAACCGGACTGATATTCCTTGGATTGTCCGCTTATGCGCTGACTACCCGAAAGAATTTTGCATTTCTGGGTGGAATGCTTTTTGCCGGTATTCTGGCTGCATTCATCATGTCCCTTGCCGCAATTTTCTTCAATCTGCCCATGCTGTCAATTGCAGTCTCCGGTATGTTCATCATTCTGATGTCAGGGTTGATCCTCTACCAGACCAGCGCGATCGTGCATGGCGGTGAGACAAATTACATCATGGCGACCGTTACGCTCTTTATCTCCATATACAATCTGTTCCTCAGTCTGATCCAGATTCTGGGAATCTTCGGAGGTCGCGAGTGAGCGAATCGCCATAGGCTCCATTCACGGAGCACGATCAGGAAAAGCCGTCGCCTATCGGTTGACGGCTTTTTCTTTATGAAGTGTCTGCAGTCGGTATGGGACTGCTGATTTGGTCGAATCGGCAAGTGCGGCACAAATTGCCTTTGCCGCAGATATTGTCGTGAAATGAGCAACATTTCGCTTCAGCGCCTCTTTCAGAATGGTCTCAGAATCAGCGACGCTAGCTCTCTTGCGCGGAACGTTTACAATCAGATCAATCTCGTTGTTCTTCAGCATGTCAACTACATGCGGGCGGCCTTCCCGCACTTTATTGACGCGGCTGACATCGATACCATGGCTTGACAGCAGTTTTGCTGTTCCATCTGTCCCATACAGTGTATATCCCCTCTCGGCGAGAACTCTGCCTACCTCAATGATTCCGGCCTGATCATCACCCGAAACGCTGAGCAGCGCATTGCCGGATTCAGCAATCGAGTATCCGGTTGCATGAAACGCCTTCCAGTAAGCTTCCCCGAAAGAACGACCGATACCCATGACCTCGCCGGTACTCTTCATCTCCGGACCGAGCAACGGCTCTGAGCCTGGAAATTTCTCAAACGGGAATACAGCTTCCTTGACACTGAAGAACGATGGGATGACTTCGTGGGTCACACCCTGTTGGCGGAGCGTCTGTCCCAACATGCAGCGCGCCCCAACTTTGGCCAGTGGGATCGATGTCGCTTTTGATACAAACGGAACTGTCCGGGAAGCTCGAGGATTGACTTCCAATACGTATATCTCAGCGCCCTTGATCGCAAACTGTACGTTCATGAGACCAATCACATTCAGCGCGAATGCCATCTCCCGAGTCTGCTGGCGCAGCCCGTCGAGCAGTTCCTCTGTCAGGCTGAATGCAGGTAACGAGCAGGAAGAATCGCCCGAGTGAACTCCTGCGAGTTCAATGTGCTGCATGATCCCGCCAATGAATACCTCTTCGCCGTCACAGATCGCGTCAACATCGACTTCTATGGCGTCACTCAGGAACTTGTCGAGCAATACGGGTGAATCATGCGAAACGTCGATTGCAGCCCCCATGTAAGCCTGCAGTTGATCAGAGTCTCGGACAATTTCCATCGCGCGTCCGCCAAGAACGTACGATGGGCGCACAACTAACGGGTAACCAATCGTTTCAGCCGCATTCAGGGCATCCTCGATGGCAACAGCTGTTGAATTCGGAGGTTGTCTCAGATCAAGCTTGTGAAGCAGGTCCTGAAAATACTTCCTGTCCTCGGCCAGATGAATGGAATTAGCTGAGGTTCCGATAATGTTCACACCTTCATTGGTAAGCTCGCGGGCAATTTTCAACGGGGTCTGCCCGCCATATTGAACAATCACACCATCCGGACTCTCTATCCGACATACTTCCAGCACATCCTCAACGGTAAGCGGTTCGAAATACAGCCGGTCTGACACGTCATAATCTGTGGAGACAGTTTCAGGATTGCAGTTCACCATAATCGTCTGGTAGCCATCTTCTCGCAATGCCATTGCCGCATGCACACAGCAGTAATCGAATTCGATTCCTTGTCCGATCCTATTGGGACCGCCACCCAAAACGACAATTTTTCGATCTTTATCAGGATTGGACTCACACTCACTTTCATATGTGGAATACATATATGCAGTCGGTGTATCAAATTCGCCCGCACACGAATCCACGCGCTTGTAAACCGGATGTATGCCCAATGAGTAGCGCAAGGTACGGATTTCCGCCTCATCGCAACCCAGTAGATCACCCAGCCTGTGATCGGAAAAACCCTGTTGCTTCCATTGACTGAGTGATTCGACGCTGATCGGACGGGAACTCATCCTGATTTGTTCTTCCACATCGATCAGATGCTGAATTTCTGCCAAAAACCAAGGATCGATGCCTGTCAGGTCATTGACGCGATCAACGCTCATCCCTCGGCGGAATGCCTCTCCAATGTACCAAAGACGCCCTGCCCCAGGTATGCTGAGCTTCGAGTGCATCAGATCATCGACGCTTCCGTCAGTGTCCTTCAATCCCCGGGGAGTCTCGAAGCCGAATGTTCCGATCTCCAAACTGCGGATTGCTTTTTGAAGCGACTCCTGAAATGTTCGGCCGATCGCCATGACCTCGCCGACAGATTTCATCTGTGTGGTCAGGGTCGCATCCGAGTGTGGAAATTTCTGGAAGTCAAAGCGCGGTATCTTGGTAACAATGTAATCGATTGTCGGTTCAAACGAAGCCGGGGTGGCACCACCTGTAATGTCATTGTGAAGTTCGTCCAAGGTATAACCGACTGCGAGCTTTGCCGCGACTTTCGCAATCGGAAATCCAGTTGCTTTCGATGCCAGGGCGGATGATCTGGAAACTCTTGGATTCATTTCAATGATCACCATTCTCCCATCTTGCGGATTGATCGCGAACTGGACATTCGATCCACCTGTGTCTACACCGATTACCCTCATCACCGCAATGCTTGCATCTCGCATCCGCTGATATTCCTTATCGGTCAGTGTCTGGGCAGGCGCAATGGTGATTGAATCCCCGGTATGCAGACCCATGGCATCAAGATTCTCGATGGAACAGACAATGATGCAGTTGTCACTGTTATCTCGAACAACCTCCATCTCAAACTCTTTCCAGCCTGAAATACTCTCCTCAATGAGTAATTCGCTGGTTGGCGATGCCCGCAGGCCTCTCAGGCAGATGTCCATGAATTCATCGCGGTTGTACGCGATTCCACCCCCGGAGCCGCCGAGAGTAAAAGAGGGACGGATTATTGCAGGAAATCCAATTTCCGAAAGTATCTGTAACGCATCCTCCATACTGTGGGCCAGCGACCCGCGGACATATTCAAGTCCAATTTCGTCCATACATTGGCGAAATTTCTCTCGATCTTCAGCCTTGTCAATGGATTCCCTGGTTGCACCTATCAGTTCAACACCGTATTGTTCCAATACATTGTTACGAACAAGATCCAACGCACAGTTCAATCCAGTCTGGCCGCCCATAGTAGGCAAAATGGCGTCCGGTCGCTCGACCTTGATGATTTCCGCCACCGATCGCCATCGGATGGGTTCGATATATGTGGAATCCGCAAATTCCGGATCAGTCATGATAGTTGCCGGATTGGAATTGACGAGTACCACTCGATACCCTTCATCCTTCAATGCCCTGCAGGCTTGTACCCCTGAATAATCGAATTCACAAGCCTGACCGATCACAATCGGCCCAGCACCGATAATCAATATGGTTTCGAGATCAGTTCGCTTAGGCATGGCTTGCCGCAGCGGATATGGTGAGATTTCGCTCCCGCATCATGTTGATGAATCGATCAAATAATGCTGAACAATCATGCGGTCCGGGACTTGCCTCCGGATGTCCCTGAAAGGAGAATGCCGGATAGCGAGTGTGTGCCAGACCCTGAATAGTGCCGTCAAACAGTGAACGATGCGTGACGACGAGATCGTCCGGCAGATGATCGTCATCCACAGCAAAACCATGGTTCTGACTTGTAATCATGATTTCCCCTGTCGACAGGTCTCGCACAGGATGATTGGCACCGTGATGACCGAATTTCATTTTCATGGTGCGCCCTCCGCTAGCAAGTGCCAGCAGCTGATGCCCAAGACAGATACCAAAGACCGGTATATATCGCTGCAGAATCTGTTCGATGTTCGAAATTGCGTAGCCGCATGGTTCGGGATCACCCGGCCCATTTGAAAGAAATACACCATCAAAGTCACGACCAAGTTCATCGTAAGGTGTTTGCGCCGGAACGACAGTTACGTCACAATTACGGTCAGATAACATACGTAAGATATTGTATTTAATTCCATAATCATAGGCGGCAACAGAATATCGATCGACCGGATCCGTGGCTTTTCTTGAGCTGCCTGAGTCAAGATCAAAAGTACCGTCACTCCATGTGTAAATTGATCTGGTCGAGACTTCCTTCGCCAAGTCCATACCTTTGAGTCCAGGAAAATCCCGCGCCAGACTGATTGCGGACTCGGCATCAACTTGATCGTGATCACTTGTCACACAGCCATTCTGTGCGCCCTTGGACCTGATCAACCGCGTGAGCTGACGGGTGTCGACACCATGAATACCCACGACTCCAGTCTGGCGCAGAAATTCACCGATGGACGACTCGGATCTCCAATTGCTGACTCGGATTGGCAGGCTCTTGATTACCATGGCTGATGCATGGGGTGTTTTGGCTTCCACATCTTGGGCATTTGCGCCGACATTCCCGATCTGAGGATGCGTAAAGGCCACGATCTGCCGGGCGTAGGACGGGTCGGTGATTATTTCCTGATAGCCGGTGATGGATGTATTGAAAATCACCTCACCGACGGCGGTACCAGATGCACCGAACGCATAGCCCTCAAATACAGTGCCATCTTGCAAGGCAAGCAGCGCTTTTCTCATTTCACCAGATTTCATTCAAACAATATATCGACTATGCTGATCAGCAATTCGCTCACAAACAATCACTCATCTGACTCAAGAATTTAAACTTGCACTGCTTGTCCAAGCTTTCCCATCCAGATCCAGTTGCATACGATCGGCCGATCGGTCGCTGACTGATGCGCCAAACGGCTGCATCTGCTCGCATCGTCTCACTGCCGAATCCAGTCGACTATGGGATTGCTGCCAGTCAAGGCGAATCGACTGATCAATCGAATCCCAATACATCTGTCATCTGATACAGACCAGGTGGGCGAGTTACCAGCCACAAGGCGGCACGCACTGACCCATTGGCATAATTCATTCGGCTGGAGGACCGATGGGTAATCTCAACTCGCTCACCGGGAGCAGCAAACATAACAGTATGCTCCCCTACTATATCGCCTGCCCGGATTGTTGCGAATCCGATCGTCTTGTCTCCGCGTGCTCCGGTTCTTCCATGTCGGACGAACTGTCCATGCTCTTGAATTGACCTGCCGAGTGTTTCGGCGACCACCTCACCCATTTTCAATGCTGTGCCCGATGGTGCGTCCACTTTCGCACGATGATGTGCCTCAATCACTTCCACATCAACCGAATCTCCGAAAGTCTCAGCGGCCATCTGCAGCAACTTGAAGCACAAATTGACGCCAACACTCATATTCGGTGCTGCAACCACTCTAATTTCTTTGGCAGCTTCCTGAAGCTGATTCAGATTCTCTTCAGTCAGTCCTGTGGTGCCAAGGACGACATCCTTACCCTCTGCAGCACATTTTGCGACATGTTGCATCGTCGCTTCCGGCGTGGTGAACTCGATCAGGACATCAAACAGATCAGTGTCCAGGGAATCCTTGACTTCCACGCCAATATCGCCCACTCCCGAAAGCAAGCCCGCGTCAGAACCGATTGAATCATGGCCTGGAACTTCAACTGAGTGGGTCAACTCCACACCTTGCGATTCATAGACTGCCTGAATCAACGTTTTACCCATTCGGCCGGCTGAGCCGGATACTGCAATTCTCAACATTTCTGACAATTTACCAAAGCCTTGGCAATGAATGTAACGGGCATTGTTACGTCATCCGAAACCTGCCATTTTCAACAAACTATTATCGCAAATTTAGTCCGTTCGCCGACGTGTAATTACGCTTTTGAGCGGTGTGATTCTTACCTCATCAATCACTGTTCCCGGTCGCGATTCAAGCATCATGGCGACAGCTTCAGCCACATCTTCTGGAAGTATGAAGTTATCACCAGATTCACCATGCGTAAATTGCGCCTGTTCGTAAAATTCGGTTTTGACCATACCAAGTGTAACGATTCCCGCATGGATTCCGTCCGACGAGCACTCGCGTCGCAGTGACTTCACAAATCCATCTAGGGCAGACTTGGTTGCGGTATAGACTGCGCCCCGCCGACCACCCGATAACACTGATTCCGATCCGATAAAGATCAGCTTGCCGCTGAGTTTACGTTTCATCTGCGGCAAGAAAGCTCTTGCAAGATACATGGTCGACAGTAAATTGGTGTTGACCATCCTGGCAATCTGATCGTACGAAAACTCCTCAAGACTCCCGAATCTTCCATAACCGGCACAAAATACAATCGCATTGACATCGGCATGACGCTTCACAAGAATCGGAAAGCGTTCCTGCACAGCAACAGGTTCAGATAGATCAATAATCTCTTGGGTAAAACGATTGGCGAAGTGCTGATTCAACTCGTCAGATGTGCGCCGGGATATACCAATGACTTCATGTGAGTTCTCAAGCAATCGTCGTGCCACGGCCAAGCCGATGCCGGCACTCGTACCCGTTACCACAATTTTCGATGACATCACTGTGGATCCAGCACCAACTCATCGATATGGACTGTGTCCAAATCCATGAACCTGCCAAGTTGCTCGTAACACCACCACTTCATATCCATCTCCACAGACTTTGGATAGGTGACAGCCCCGTTACGCAACTCAAACGGTTGGGCGACAAACCGACTGTCCGGATACAAATTGCCCACAGTCCGATAAAACTCCTTGGGCAGTCGGAAAGCGCCAATCGTCACAGAATGAATCAAATCCGCATCGACAGCAGAAAAGATCCTCTCCATCAGTTCCAGATACTGGCTTCGGTAATCGGGCACAAAAATCAATGGATCGAAACGCAATCCAATTTTCCAACCACGTTCCTGAAGTCGCTCCATCGCTGCAATTCGCTTGTCCAGTTGCGGTACCTTGTGTTCCAATGAAGACGAGATCCTTTGAGGCGTCAAACTGAACGCAGTAACGACGTTGGGAACCACCTCCCGGGTAAGCAACGATCGAATCTGTGTACTCTTGGTCCTAAGTTCCAGCCAGACATTTTCCAATGCACTGACGGTTCCGATAAAGTACTGTGCCATTCCAATGATCGGTTCCATGGCCAGGCTATCGCAGTCATAGCCCGAAAAAAACCAGACCTGATCGTTCGAATCGTGTTCAGCTACTGTGCTTTTGATAGACTGTGCGAAATCATCGTAATTGACGAATACAACATGATGCGCAGAACGATACATACCCTGTAAAAAACAATATCGACAATCGTAGATGCAATTGAGCATAACAGAAAAATAATAGTTGTGAGTACCGCCGACTCCGTAGCCGCTCGGTACCGACAGGACATGATTTGTGAATTTGCGTGCAAGTACCAAGGACGGACGTTGCTTTTGTAACCGGAAATCCTGTGCCTTGCGATTGAAAATCTCGCCATACCGGTCACACTCAACAATATCCGCCGAAGCAAATTGTTTCAGTATTTTTTGCGTCATCGGATGTCCCGACACTTCTTGCTCTATATAGATTGTCGAGTACAAGACAGCGTCCCTCTACACATACTTCCAGTGTTGATCCAAGAATTCCTGAACACAAGCCAGCATCGCTGATGCATTCAGGCAATCTCGGACGATATCAGAATCCACCTTAATATCTAATTCCAATAATTTGGTTTTATGAAGTTTTCTTTTTAATATCTCTCGTTGTGCGGTCGTCATCCGCCAACGCTTGGCGAATTCAATTGTGAGGTCCTCCGGATGGAGCCGTCGGGCAACCGACTTGGCGAGACCGTGCAGTTGACCGCATAGTCGATCAATCGCTCCGACGTGGCCGGCAATGAAATCTTGGATATCTGTCTTGGTCAGGTGCTGAACGGAATGATCTTGGTTGTCCGACACAACCTTGAAACAATGAATCATTTCGAGTGTCGAGAATTGTGTCGCTGCGGTTGCAAAACCGAATGCTTCCATATCGTACCCGGCGTGCGGTTGATAGTCCGTATTCACCCCGTCGACGGTGATGACTTTTCCAGTTGGCAGGTCATGATCGATGGTAAATGAAGGATAGATAGTCCGTTGGGTGGCGCTTTCGACAATGCAGTTTGCAAGAAATCCTGTTCCGGTCGCGTATGTTCCATGGCCGACGACACCCACGTTCAACCATGCACTGGTCTGCGCAGATTTGTCATTTCGTGACAGGTACCGAACCGCCTTGTGCGCCATGGACGTACCAACTCCGCTAACGATTAATTTCAATTCATCATTCCCGAAGATGGAAAATGGTTCCCCCTTTTGCGTCATTCTTTCCAGGCAAAAGTGGTCGATCAGTGGCAAAGCCTCCGATTTCATCGCTGTAACAATATTGACAGAGGCAATCATTCAAGACTGCTCAGTTCGTGCTGGAATCGCTGTGCCATAGATTCCAACTCATTCGCTTCGGACTCCCGACCCCTTTTGCGTGCGCCGTTACAGTAGATCTGAATCTTCACGGTCAGGACCTCAAGGGTTTGCATCCGATAGTCCGTGCTAAGCGAGTCAGACTCCAACAACTTGATCAGAGCGGTTATTCTGAACCGGTCCATCGCCGGATAGGCCTGAGATAGTTGGTCATCATGTCCACCGTACTTGATCACCAATGGCTCATCTACGAAACCGACCGGATATTTCGATGTTACCCTCAACCACATATCGTAATCCTCGCAAACCGGCAGACGCTCATCAAAACCACCCACATCCGCACACACCCCTTGATTGATGATCACAGCGGACGGTGAAATCGCACAAAGCGGCAGACAATCGGGAAATATCCATCCTCCCGACTTCGCATGACGTCTTTTGGGATTAACGCGAATTCCATTGCGAATCCAAATCTCATCACTATGGCAAATCAGGAGTTTTGGATTTTCCGATAGAAACTTCGCTTGCTTTTCGAGCTTGCGACAGTACCACTCATCATCGGAATCGAGAAAAGCAATCCACTCGCAACTGCTGGCCGAAATGCCCGTGTTGCGGGCAGTGCTGACACCGGCGTTTTCTTGGCTGATCACCCTGATGCCGGTTGGGAAATTCGAGCACAACATCTCAAGTGTATTGTCGGTCGAGCCATCGTCTACAACAATCACCTCACGCGGTGGCAGACTCTGCGAAACTACAGAATCCAGCGCCCTTTGAAGAAGTTCACTTCGATTGAATGCGGGAACAACTACGGAAAAGTCCAACACCGACTATAAAAGCCCTCGAATTGCATCGCGCTCTTCGATCAACTCGCTTTCGGTTATACGCATCTTGTCCCGACTGAACTCGTTGATCGCGAGATCTTGGACAATATTGTAACCACCATCGGTACATGTCACCGGAAAGGAATAGATCAGATCTTCAGTCATGCCGTAGGAACGATCGCTGACAATACCCATACTTGTCCAGTCACCCTCGGGTGTGCCTTGTACCCAGGTTCGAATGTGGTCAATGGCAGCGGAACCCGCCGAAGCTGCACTGGACAGGCCTCTTGCTGCGATCACTTCCGCTCCCCTCTTTTGCACCTTGGGGATGAAATTATTCTCGACCCATTCCATATCAACTCTGTCCAATACCGGCATGCCGTTGACCGTCGCATGATGGATATCCGGATACTGGGTAGCGGAGTGGTTTCCCCAAATGATCACCTTCTTCACCGTATGAGCATGTTCCCCGGTTTTTGCAGCAATCTGGCTCACTGCGCGATTGTGATCAAGACGGGTCATCGCTGTAACTTGCGATGCATCCAAGCGTTTCAGTTTGCTTGCAGTGATCAACGCGTTGGTGTTGGCTGGATTGCCGACAACCAAGACTTTTACCGATCGACTTGCCACTTGGTCCAAAACAGCACCTTGGGCAGTGAATATCTGTGCGTTCGCTTCGAGCAGGTCGTTTCGTTCCATCCCTTTGCCCCGCGGGCGGGCACCAACCATCATAACGTAGTCGGCATCGCCAAAGGCAGTTTCGGGGTTATCAGTCGCGACAACATCGTTCAATGTCGCAAACGCGCAGTCATCCAATTCCATCACCACGCCGGACAAAGCATCCATCGCCGGAGAAATTTCCAATAATTGAAGAATGACCGGCTGATCAGTGCCAAGCATGTCTCCTGCAGCGATACGAAACAACAGACTGTAACTGATCTGACCTGCGGCACCCGTAACGGTAATCCTGACCGGATTTTTCATGAATTCGCCTCCCGAAAGTTCAGGTTCAAGTGTTTGGTCGAAAAATGAAGATTTTAACTGTTATTCCGTTTCCAATAAACCACTGCGTTCGCAATAGCGGATCTCAACCTCCCCAGTCAAGAACCTCAAGCAGGCTGATCAAAGTGATTTGGAGCGGTCAAGTGAGCGAAAGCAAACCTAAAGTTTGTGAAATCGCACAGCATCGGTGTTGCAATCGTACAGCAACACCATTCACATCATTTTTTGACTTGACCGAATGTCTCAGCTCCGTCTGCAAGATACTGCAACTCTTCCGCTGTAGATTCCCGATCCAGAATCTCGTTTCTATGTGGAAACCGGCCGAACCGCATTATGATGTCCCGGTGCATTTCCGCATATACCAAAGACTCCTGTGCTTGCTCCATCCGTGCCTGGGTTTGCGCCATATCAACCAGCGATCCGAACATTTCGACCGACAATTGCTGAACTTGAAGGTCCTCGGAGTGTTGCAGTGGCAGATAGGCAAACAATCGCTCCAGATACGTCATCGTTCGATCCAATCCGGATTCTATGACTTTGTTTGTCAGTCGCAGCGCCTTGCTGTCATAAGCAAAAGCTTGAGGTTTTCCGCGGTAGATATTTCGCGGGAACTGGTCCAGAGCAATGATCGACGCAAGAATTCCCTTTGGATCAGATTCCACATTCACCGCATGTCCGTTTGCGACATATTCGATCAAGGGCTCATATTTCAGGACAGCCTGATCAAAGAATTCCGGATCCAAAAACCACATCTCCATGCGACGATGGAATTCTTCTTCCGATTGTTCGCTGTCGGCAAACCAGAAGTCGAGAATGGCGTCTACATCAAATTCCATGCTTCTCAACATTTTCCCGGGCGACAACGAACTGACTGCTGAAACTGTGGCATAATATCGCTTGAGAATTACAATAATCGAACAACACGCAAAAACATGAACAAGGGCCTCAGTTTTCTACTAAAGTTCCTGACAGTCGGCTTATTTGTTGCGTTGGCCGCATTGTTGCTCGTAATCATTGTTGTCGTCTTGCAGTCTTGACGCTGTACAATCCATTCCTGCAAACGATTTCCGCTATCAGCCATCAAATTGCCGTAGATAACGAACGCGTCTGAACCGTTCTTTGTCACGGTTACCGGCAGGCATCGAGCCACTCAACCGGGCCCAAAGACGTAGGTGAAATCAGTCTTCTGTTTCTTGGAAGATTAGGTCCGAGTCCACCAGTTGGACATAGGCCATGGGAGCTGCGTCGCCAGCGCGGTAGCCACACTTGAGAATCCGTGTATAACCACCGGGACGCTCTTTGTAGCGATCACCCAGCGTGTCAAACAGTTTCTGCACCATGTCACGGTCCCTCAGCCGAGAAAACGCGAGCCGTCGATTCGCCAGTGAAGGGTCTTTCCCAAGTGTGATAAGCGGTTCGACAAATCTTCTCAGCTCCTTGGCTTTCGGTACGGTTGTACGGATCTGCTCATGTCGAAGCAGGGAAGCTGCCATATTTTTCATCATCGCGCTTCGATGACTCGAAGTGCGATTCAGATGTCTTCCTGATTTACGGTGTCGCACGGCTTGTCAATCTCCCAAACGATCGAGTTCGGAAGAATCCCGTCTTAGACTCGGCGGCGGCCAGTTCTCAAGTTTCTGACCAAGGTAAAGGTTACGTTCCGCCAGCACTTCCTTGATCTCAGTCAGGGATTTCTTGCCGAGATTCGGAGTTTTCAACAGTTCCCCCTCGGTCTTCTGGACCAGGTCGCCAATATAGTGAATCTGCTCAACTTTCAGGCAATTGGCAGATCTCACGGTCAACTCCAACTCATCCAGCGGCTTCAGGAGCTCCTTGTCGAATTGAGGCTCTTCCTCGATTTCAGGCTCTTCAACCGTTTCCTGCAAGTTGGCAAACGTTTCGGTTTGTGTGTGGAGTATTGTTGCCGCATGCCGCACTGCGTCGCGCGGCTCGATTGTGCCATTGGTCTCGATGTCCAATATCAACTTGTCGAAATCTGTTCTCTGTCCAACCCGGGCATTGTCGACCTTATAGGATACACGTCGAATCGGCGTGTAGTAGGCATCTACCGCCAACTTGCCTATCTCAGTCGAGGACGTTTCGATTCCTGTGTCCAGCAAACGATAGCCATGTCCCCGAGTCACGGTCAACTCCATCACCAATCGGGAGCGGGACAGTAAATGGGCAATCACAAAATCCTTGTCTATGATCTCGACATCGTGAGCTTCCTCGATGTCCGCTGCCGTCACGACACTCGGACCTTTCTTGTCAAGTTTCAGTACTGCCTTATCCCGTTCATTGCCATGCATTTTGACCGCGAGGTTTTTCAGATTCATCAAAATCTCGATGACTTCTTCGCGAACCCCATCGATGACGTTGAACTCATGCAATACATCCTTTTCCCCATCTGAGATTTTCACTTCGGTGATTGCTGCTCCCGGCATCGAAGACAGCAATATCCTGCGAAGCGCGTTTCCCATTGTGTGTCCGAAGCCCCTGGCAAGTGGCTCGAGCAACACTTCTGCCCGCTTATCGGAAATTTCCTTGACCTTGATCGTACGGGGTGCCAAGGCCAAAAATTCAGAAACGTCGTAACTTTGTTCCATATTCAAACTCGTGTCAATTTACTTGGAGTAATAACCAATCACCAATGTCTCATTGATGTCTTCAGTAATTTCATCGCGCTCAGGCAGATTCTTGTAAACGCCTCGGAAGTTGTCAACATCGACCTCGATCCAAGTTGGAAACCCGTTGCGCTCAGTGATGTCCAGTGATTCCTTCACCCGAACCTGCTCCCGACTCTTCTCACGCACCTGTACAATATCTCCCGGTCTAACCTCAAACGATGGAATATTGACACGCTTGTTGTTGACTTCAATTGCATTGTGATTGACCAGCTGACGTGACTCAGCCCGCGTTGCACCGAATCCCATCCGATACACAACATTGTCCAGCCGGGATTCAAGGATCTGAAGTAGATTCACACCCGTCGAGCCCTGTCTTCGCGAAGCTTCCGTGAAGTGTCGACGAAACTGCTTCTCCATTACGCCATAAGTTCTTCTGAGCTTCTGCTTTTCCCGTAACAGCCGGCCATAGACTGTCACTCTCGGGCGTCTCGAGGCAACTTTCTGACCAGGCAGTTTGTCAGCTCGACACTTTTGCTCAAACGTTCTGTAGCCACCCCGGTGTTTCAACCCAAGGTCAACCTGTTCGCGTCGAGCGAGTTTACAAGCCGGTCCCGTATATCTTGCCATTGTTCAACTCCAATCAGGGTCTTCGACGTTTGGGCGGACGACAACCGTTATGGGGTATCGGTGTAACGTCGGTAATGCGGCTTACTTCCAGTCCGGCCGCGTTGAGCGCACGCAGAGCAGAATCCCGACCGGGCCCTGGCCCACAGACCTGCACTTCAATCGATCTCATCCCCATATCCTTCGCACTTCTTGCACAGTCCTCAGAAGCCATCTGAGCAGCGAAAGGCGTACTTTTACGCGAACCCTTGAAATCCATTTTTCCCGCTGTCGACCAACAAAGCACATTGCCCTGTCGATCGGTTATTGTCACGATCGTATTATTGAACGTCGCATGAATATGTGCGATTCCCTCGCCGACTGTGCGCTTGATTCTGGCCTTACGCTTTCTGCCCTTAGTTCTTGCCACCTTGATCTACCACCTACTTGCGAATTGGTCTGCGCGGTCCCTTACGGGTTCTGGCATTTGTCGATGTTCTCTGCCCCCTCACAGGAAGCCCTCGCCTATGGCGTAATCCCCGATAACACCCCAGATCCATCAACCGCTTGATATTCATGGAAACCTCCCGTCGCAAATCGCCCTCAATCATATATTTTGCGACTTCCGAACGAAGTTTCTCCGCTTCTTCATCAGTGAGTTCCCGTACTTTCTTGCTTCCGTCGATCTGCGTATCCAGACAGATCGTGTCGGCAGTCTTGACCCCGATTCCGTAAATCGCGGTCAACGCAATACGAATGTGCTTCTGTACGGGTAGATTTATTCCTGCTATACGTGCCAATCTAAGTCACCTTTCCAATCAATGTTCATCCCTGTCTTTGCTTATGACGGGGATCTGAACTGCAATCAACTCGCAAAACACGATTGCGTTTGTAGATCCTGCAGTTACGACAGATTTTCTTTACTGACGCTCTTACTTTCATTTCAATTCTCCCGAATTCTACCTGGTGATTCCCAGACCACTCGATATGCTGGATTTCTTCAGCAAGCTCTCATACTGCCGTGACATCAGGTGTGACTGCACCTGCGCAATCAGATCCAGCATGACGACAACTATGATCAGCAGCGAAGTTCCACCGAAATAAAATGGCACACTCCACTGGACCACGAGAAATTCCGGAATCAGACAAATGACCACAAGGTAAATCGCTCCAGCCAACGTCAATCTAGAGACTACGGTATCGATGTACTTGATGGTCTGTGAGCCCGGACGGATTCCAGGAATGAACGCACCGGACTTCTTCAGATTGTCTGCCATATCCTTTGGACTGAACACCAATGCAGTATAGAAAAAACAGAAAAACGCAATCATTCCCGAATACAGCAGCATATAGATCGGTTGACCCGGACCAATCGTCGTTGCAATGTCCGACAGCCAGCCCATCCCTTCCGTCTGCCCGAACCAGCTTCCGAGACTCACCGGAAACAATATGATGCTCGACGCAAAAATCGGTGGGATGACACCCGCCATATTGATCTTGAGCGGCATGTGATGGGTTTGCCCGGCCAGCATCTTGCGGCCCTGTTGGCGCTGTGCATAGTTGACCGTGATTCTGCGTTGTCCACGCTCGAAGAACACCACACAGCCGGTCACCAATAGTGCACCGACGAACAGTACGAGAACTCCAATAGGCGTGAACGCACCGGTTCTTGCGAGTTCCAGCGTACCGGCAACGGCCGACGGCAGTCCTGCGACAATACTTGCAAAGATCAACAAGGAGATACCATTGCCGATACCTCGTTCTGTCGTCTGCTCACCCAGCCAAACCAGAAACATGGTTCCGGTTACCAGACTTGCCACCGTTGTCAATTTGAATCCAAGTCCCGGTGTGAGGACAACCGCACTTCCACCCGCAACCTGACCCTCAATGGCGATCGCGATTCCAAGCCCTTGAAAGGTCGCCAGCAGAACTGTTCCATAGCGGGTATATTCGGTGATTTTCCGACGTCCGGCTTCACCTTCCTTCTTCAGCTGCTCCAGCTGCGGAATCACAGCACTCATCATCTGCATAATGATTGAGGCTGAGATGTATGGCATCACACCCAGTGCGAAAACCGAAAGGCGGGACAGAGCGCCACCCGAAAACACATTGAAAATATCGACAATCGACCCTCGGGTCTGCTCGAACAATGCAGCGACGGCAACAGGGTCGACACCTGGAACCGGTATATGCGTTCCCAGCCGGAACACCACCATGGCACCCAGTACAAAAAGAATCCTCATCCGCAGCTCACTGAGCGTGCCGAGACTCGGCAGTCGTCTTGATGCTTTCGGAGCAGCCATCCGCTTATTCCTCAATCGTGCCTTTCACAGCTTCAATTGCCTGTCGGGCACCTGCTGACACCATCAGCCCCTTGATATGGACACTGGCTTCAATCGAACCCGAAACAATCACCTTGGCGTTCATCGCCTTACGCGGAACAATACGAAGTCGCTTGAGGCGATCAATATCAATCACCTCATCACCGAGTTTCGCAATCTCACTCAATCTGACCTCGGCAACTTTTCCGCAAGTGAGAGACGTAAAGCCTCGTTTGGGCAACCGGCGCTTAATAGGCATCTGTCCACCCTCGAACCCGGCGCGGACACCGCCGCCGGAGCGCGAGTTCTGTCCCTTGTCTCCACGACCGCAGGTGCTGCCATGCGTGGATCCCGCGCCGCGGCCGACCCGCTTGGCCTTCTTTCTTGCGCCGGGAGGACTTTGCGTCACTATTCTGTTTTCCATCAGTCGATTTCCTCGCATTCAACCATGTAAGAGACCTTGCTGACCATCCCACGGACCTGTGGCGTGTCCTCAAGTTCCCTGATCTGATTGATTCTACGAAGTCCCAAACCGTGCACACACGCCTTATGGCTTTTCAATCGGCCATTTATGCTGCGGATCAGTTTGACCCTTAGTTTCCGTGAATTGCTATCGCCCATGATTCAGTCGTTCATCCAAGATTACAACTCAGAAAATCGCATAAACATTCTTTGAACGCTTATCAGCAATTTCCTGCGGACTTCGAATCGATGTCAATCCGTCAATCGTCGCTCGCGCAACATTGATCGCATTGGTGGTCCCGACCACTTTCGCCAGCACGTCGCGCACCCCGGCCATTTCAAAAATCAAGCGCATGGTGTCACCCGCGATGATTCCTGTTCCGGCCGATGCCGGTCGCATCACAACTTTCGCGGCACCATGCCGACCGATAATCGGATACTGGAGGGTGCCGTTTTTCAAATGAATCCGAACCATGTTCCGTCGCGCATTCTCAAACGACTTCTGGGCCGCGACTGGCACTTCCCGTGCCTTGCCGATACCGATTCCGACCCGTCCCGCACCATCACCTACTACAGTCAATGCGGAAAAGCCGAAAATACGACCACCCTTGACCACTTTGGCCACACGACGCACATTGATCAACTGCTCCTTGATCTCGTCGCGGTTCTTGCTGTCTTGCTCAGAAATAGCCATCAAAATTTCCTCTACCTAAATTGTCAACCCTGCCTCACGGGCAGCGTCAGCAAGCGCCTTCACTCTTCCATGGTAACGGTGACCGGAGCGATCAAAACCGATCTCATCGATTTTGGCTTCCTTTGCCCGTTCGGCGATCTTCGCACCAACAAGTTTCGCGGCTTCGATGTTGCCACCGAACTTCAACCCGCTGCGCAATTCCGCCTCATTGGTCGAAGCACTGACCAATGTCGTCTCGCCATCAGGCGATATGATCTGTGCGTAGATGTGCTTCGACGAGCGCGTCACACACAGTCTGTTCTTACGGTGCAGCCTCAGTCTGGCCCGCGCCTTGCGCGCCCGGCGCAACCTCTTTGTTTTCTTCTCACTCATAGCCCTAGCTGCTTATGCTCTTGGCCTGCTTTCGACGAATTCTCTCGTCGGAATACCGTACACCCTTGCCCTTGTAAGGTTCAGGCGGACGCATCCTGCGAATGTCAGCTGCAACCTGACCGACGACTTGCTTGTCAATACCCCTGATCACCAACTCAACCTGTGAACTGCTTTCGGACTTGATCTCAAAGGTCACACTCTTCGGTGCCTCGTATTCGATCGGATGTGAGTATCCTAAAGACAGATTCACCTTCGACCCGTTTGCCTGAGCCCTATATCCAGTGCCAACCAGCGTCATTTCCCTTTCGAAGCCCTGACTGACGCCGACAACCATGTTGTTGACCAACGATCGCATTGTTCCAGACATCGCCCGCGACTTCACACTCGAATTTCTGGCGCGAACGAAGATCGAACTGTCCTCATCGGAAACCTTTACCGAATGATGCAACGGCATCTGCAGACTTCCCTTGGGTCCGTCGACCTTGATGACTCCGCCAGACATATCAACCTTGACACCGTCAGGAATGACTACCGGCTCTTTGGCTATTCTTGACAAACCGAAACCTCGCCTAACTTACCGTACAGATGACTTCTCCGCCCACGCGTGCTGCCTGAGCCTTTTTCGCCGTCATCACACCCTGGGACGTGGAAATAATCGCGATGCCCAATCCCCCGCTTACCGAAGGAAGTTCGTCCTGGCCTCGATAGACCCGACGCCCCGGCCTGCTCACACGATTAATGCTCTCGATGACAGGCTGGCCTCTGTAATACTTGAGCTTGACCGTCAGCTCACGGCGGGTCGCCTCACCGGACTCACTGTAGTCGACGATGTATCCTTCTTCTTTCAGCACTCGGGCGATCTCGCGTTTCATACCGGAGCCCGGCATTGAAACCTCGACCCGCTCGGCCTTCCCGCCGTTGCGCACCCGGGTCAGCATATCTGCAATCGGATCAGTCATTGACATGAAACATGTTCTCCAAATTAATGTATTGCGCTGTAACGGCTACCAACTGGACTTCGTTACGCCGGGCGCCTCACCCCGCATGACAATCTCACGCAGTTTGCCTCGTCCCAGACCAAACCTTCGATAAAACCCTCTTGGCCGTCCGGTCAGGCCGCAACGATTGCGTTGACGGCATCGGCTGCCATCCCGCGGCAGCTTCTGCAACCGCATCGTCGCTTCCATCCGCTCTTCCAATGACAAACCCGGCTCAATCACCCGCTTTTTCAGCTCGGCTCTGCGCTCCGCGTGTTTTTGCGCCATCTTCTCTCGTTTGACTTCACGAGCCAATAAGGACTTCTTTGCCATGATCAGTTCTGCCTCAATGGGAAATGAAAGCCTCGCAACAGGGCATCGGCTTCCCCGTCTGTCTGCGCGGTCGTCGTAATGGTAATGTTCAGACCGCGAATCACATCTACATTGTCATAATTGATTTCGGGAAACACAATCTGTTCCTTGATCCCAAACGAATAATTGCCGCGACCATCAAAGGACTTGGCCGATAAACCCCTGAAATCCCGTATCCTGGGAATCGTAATGGAAATCAACCGGTCCAGAAACTCATACATCCTGGTTCGCCGCAACGTAACCATGCAACCGATTTCATATCCCTCCCGGATCTTGAATGCGGCCACCGCGCGTCTCGCCTTGGTTACAACCGGCTTCTGACCGGCGATCAATTCGAGATCACTGCGGGCATTGGTGATCAGATTCTTGTCCCGCTTGCTGATCGCATCGCCCACACCCATGTTCAAGGTGATTTTTGTCACCTTTGGCACCTGCATCGGATTGTCATACTTGAACCTTTCGGTCAGGCTTGGTATCACCTCTTCCCGATACAAGGTCTCCAGTCTCGCCAGTTCCGTCATGTCAGAACCTCATCATTGGACTTGAAATACCTGACCTTGGTACCGTCTTCCAAAAACCTGAAACCAATCCGATCGGCTTTGCCGGTCGCGGGATTGTAGACCGCCAGGTTTGACAGTTGAATGGGTGCCTCTTTCGAGACAATTCCACCCGTCTGATTGGCGTTTGGATTCGGACGCGTATGCTTTTTGACGATGTTGACATCATTCACCAACGCCCGCCGTCCATCCGCGGTGATGTTCAGCACCGTCCCGCGCTTTCCACGGTCGCGGCCGGCTATCACAATCACATCGTCTCCTTTCCTGATTCTGTTCATTCTGACAGTCCTGTCTCAAATCACTTCAGGCGCAAGTGAAACTATCCGCATGAATTTCTCTCTTCTCAACTCGCGGGTAACCGGTCCGAATATACGAGTGCCAACCGGCTGATGCTGGGCATTCAGCAACACGACAGCATTGCGGTCAAATCTGATCAGCGACCCATCCGGACGTCTCACCCCTTTCTTGGTTCGAACCACAACCGCGAAGAAAACGTCGCCCTTTCGGACTCGACTGTTGGGAATCGCTTCCTTGATGGTGATTCGAATCACATCCCCGATTCCAGCGTAACGACGCTTGGAACCACCCAGTACCTTGATGCACTGAACACGTTTCGCGCCACTGTTGTCCGCGACGTCAAGCATTGTCTGCATCTGAATCATAATCCATGCGCCCCCTGTCAGCCTGATCCGTGATCAAGTATCTCCACCAGCTGCCAGCACTTGGACTTCGAAAGTGGCCGACACTGCCGGATCACGACCCGATCGTTCTCGCTGCAGTTGTTGTTCTCATCATGAGCGTACAACTTGGTAAACCGTTTCACGTACTTCCGATATAGCGGATGCGGAATCTTGCGCTCGACCTGAACGGTGATGGTCTTGTCCATTCGGGCACTGACCACCACGCCGGTGACGGTTCGCGACTTTTCTACCTGCTCTTCGCTCATTTCACTCACTTGTTACTCATCTCGTTCAGGACCGTCTTGACTCTGGCGATGTCCTTGCGATACTCCTTGAATTTCGCCGTATTCGAAAACTGTCCTGTACTCTGCTGTATGCGCGTCTCCAGTTGCTGTCGCCGCAAATGGATGATTTCTTCACGAAGTTCCACTTCGGCCTTGCTACGCAGTTCCTTGGCTGTATTCATAGCACTCCCTGCCGTTTGGCGAATGTTGTCTGAACCGACAGTTTTGCACCGGCACGCCGAAACGCCTCTCGCGCCATCTCTTCGGTCACGCCCTCGATTTCGTACAGCATGTGACCGGGTTTGACTACAAAAACCCAATATTCGGGGTTACCCTTTCCCTTGCCCATTCTCACTTCCAATGGCTTTTTTGAGACAGGCTTGTCGGGAAAGATGCGAATCCAGACTTTTCCGCCGCGCTTGACATATCGGTTGATCGCACGTCGCCCCGCCTCAATTTCCCGGGAGGTGATGCGACCGCGTACGGTTGACTTCAGACCGTATTCCCCGAAGCTGACAAGATTGCCTCTCGTTGCCAACCCCCGATTGCGGCCTTTTTGCTGTTTTCGATACTTTGTTCGTTTCGGCTGTAACATTCAATTGCGCCCGCTTATGCGTCTGACTTGACCTCACCAACTGCGGCAGGCTCTCGTTTCTCCTGAAAAACCTCACCGGTAAATATCCACACCTTGACTCCAAGCACACCGTATGTGGTATGCGCTTCCGCCAGTCCGTAATCAACCTTGGCCCGGAACGTGTGCAAGGGCACCCGACCTTCCCGGTACCACTCGGTTCGTGCAATTTCCGCACCGTTCAGCCTGCCGGATATCATCACCTTGACACCCAACGCGCCGACTCGCATCGAGTTCTGAACCGCGCGCTTCATGGCGCGTCTGAACATCATGCGTTTTTCGAGCTGCTGACAGATACTCTCCGCCACCAGTTTGGCATCCAGGTCAGGCTTGCGAATCTCTTCCACCGACACTGAAACCGGCGCGCCATTGATTTCAGTCAGCTCGCGTCTGAGAATGCTGATATCCTCACCCTTCTGACCGATCACAGTTCCAGGTCGTGCAGTATGGATGACAACTTTCATGTTCTGCGCCGGACGCTCAATCGTGATATCGCTGATCGCCGCATTTGAAAGTTTGCCTCGAATGAAACTGCGCACCTCGGCATCTTCTTTCAGATACTTCGCATAATCCCGTCCGGTGGCAAACCAACGGGACGTCCATTCAGATGTGATGCCCAGTCTGATTCCTACCGGCTGTACTTTCTGTCCCATAGCCTATCTCTTCATGCCTCGTCGGATAAAACAATCGTTATATGACTGCTTCTTTTGAATATTCGGTTTACCCGGCCACGCGCTCTTGCCCGCCAGCGCTTCATCGTCGGCGCCTCATCAACATAGGCATAGCGCACCACCAGCTGATCGATGTTCGCACCCTCATTCACCTCAGCATTTGCGATCGCGGAGTCCAGTGTCTTGAGAACAAGTCTGGCAGCTTTCTTGGTGCTGTAACCCAATAAATCCCTCGCACGCTCGACAGGAAGACTCCGAATCTGGTTGACCACCAGACGGCACTTCAAAGGCGAAATTCGCACATATCTTGTAACTGCCCGTACCTGCATCATCAAATCTCTTGCGTCATCTTGCCTTGCGGTCTGCAGCGTGTCCTCTGAACGTCCTGGTCGGAGCGAACTCACCCAGCTTGTGCCCGACCATGTTCTCCGTAATCAATATCGGCACGTGATGACGCCCGTTATGCACGGCGATCGTCAAGCCGATAAAATCCGGCATGATGGTCGAACGTCTTGACCAGGTCCGTATCGGCTGTCGACGGTTCGCCTCTTTGGCCTCTTTCACTTTGTTCCAGAGAAAATGGTCGACAAACGGTCCTTTCTTGATTGATCTGCCCACGATAGTTCCTTTCCGATATTACTGACAAATTGCTTATCTTCTGCGTTTTGTCGCGCGTCTTACAATCATGTTTCCGGTACGTCGGTTACGACGCGTACGATAACCCTTGGTCGGCACACCCCACGGCGAGACCGGATCGCGTCCGCCGGATGTCCTGCCCTCACCTCCGCCATGCGGATGGTCTACCGGATTCATTGCGACTCCGCGAACCGTCGGCCGGATGCCGCGCCAGCGCTTCGCACCCGCCTTGCCGAGTTTGCGCAGTCCATGTTCCTCGTTGCCGACCTCACCGATGGTCGCCCGGCACTCGAGATTGACTTTCCGCACCTCGCCGGATCGCATGCGAATAAGCGCATACTTGCCCTCACGACCCAGGAACTGTGCGGAAGTTCCGGCAGATCGAGCGATCTGACCCCCTTTGCCCGGTTTCAATTCGATGCAGTGAACGATCGTGCCCTGGGGAATCTGCTTCAGCGGAAGTGTATTTCCGCGAGCGATTGGAGCCGAAAGGCCTGACTGCAGCACATCGCCGACTTTCACGCCTCGAGGCGAGATTATATAGCGTCTCTCGCCGTCGGCATATAACAACAGGGCGATATTCGAACTTCTGTTCGGGTCGTATTCAATCCTTTCCACTTTCGCCGGAATGTCATCCTTATTGCGCCTGAAATCGATAATCCGATACTGCCGTTTATGGCCACCGCCACGATGACGAACCGTAATCCGGCCGTGATTGTTGCGACCGTTCGTCTTTCGAACCGGTTCTACCAGCGCACGATAAGGCGCGCCGTCATACAGCCCCGGGTTGACAACCTTCACCATGCCTCGCCGGCTTGGTGTTGTTGGATTTTGCTTGACCAGTGTCATTTGGCGATAGCCCTACGAATCCAATGTTTGCGTAAAATCAATGTCATCGTCCGGATGCAACCGGACGAACGCCTTGCGACGATCCGACTGCTTTCCAAAACTGCGCCCGAATCGCTTTTTCTTGCCTTTGGAGTTCGAGATCTGGACGCCCTGAACCCGGACATTGAACAGCTTCTCGACCGCCCGGCGCACTTCAGTCTTGGTCGCGTCTCGGGCGACCTCAAACATCAGCTGGTTGTACCGGTCGGCCACCATGCTGCTCTTTTCCGATACGATCGGTGAGCGGATTATTTCATACAGACGTTCGCTCATCACGACAACCATCGATCCATAAACTCGACCGCGCTTTCGGTCATCACAATCCTTCCGCAGTCGATCACATTTGCCGGATTCAGCATGCTCGGCGCAATGACGAAAACATTCGGAATGTTGCGTGCGGCGAGGTTCAGATTGTCACTGACATTCTCGTCCACAATGAGCGCCGACTTGCAATTGAGATGACCAAGACAGCTCACCACATCACGTGTTTTCGGCGTTTCCATCTGCATTTCGTTCACGACCACCAGGTTGCCCCGACGCAGGGTTTCCGACAGCACAGACCGCATCGCCACGCGGAAAGACTTTCGATTGACCTTTTGTGAATAATCCCGCGGAGAGTTCGGAAACGCCCGGCCGCCACCGCGAAACAAGTTGCTGTTCTTGGTTCCCGCTCTTGCCCGGCCGGTCCCCTTCTGACGATGGGGCTTGGCCCCGCCACCTCTGACCGCAGACCTGTTTTTCTGTGCGTGCGTACCGGAGCGGCTTGCCGCCCGACAGGCAACGCTGACCTGATGCACCAATGCACCATTGAATTCCGCATCGAAGTTCGAATCGGACACTTCGATCGACTTGTCTACGTTTCCCTTTCGGTCCAATACTTCCAACTGCATCAGCTGAACCTCATCATTCAACCGCAGCCGGCGCCTTGGCCTTTACCGCGGATGTCACAACAATAATCGACTGCCGGCTTCCGGGAACCGCACCCTTGATCAGCAACAGCGATCGATCCTCATCAACACTGACGACTTCCAGATTCTGCTGCACCTTGGTATCACATCCCATATGGCCGGCCATTTTCTTCCCCGGGAATACGCGGCTCGGCGTCTGGTTCTGGCCGATTGATCCGGGTTTTCGATGCGCTTTCGAATTTCCGTGAGTCGCACGTCCACCACCGAAATTATGTCGCTTCATAACGCCGGCAAATCCGCGTCCGATCGAAACACCCTTGACATCAACCTTCTGACCCGGCTCAAACATATCCACACCGAAACTTGTACCGGTGCTGATTTGTGACACAGCCTGGGAATCCAGTCGGAATTCCCAAAGTCCGTTGCCCGGCTCCACCTCGGCTTTTGCAAAAACTCCGCGAGCCGGCGCAGTCAGTTTCTTGTCTGCGATACTGCCTGTGGTCACCTGAACAGCATTGTAACCATCCGATTCGTCTGTCTTGACCTGTGTGACAACATTCGGTTTCACCTCGACGACCGTGACCGGAATCGACGATCCACCCTCGGTAAAGACCCGGGTCATCCCGATTTTTGTCCCTATCAATCCCAGTGTCATGAATTCAATCCCTGCAGTTCGACTAGCGAAGCTTGATCTCGACATCAACGCCGGACGGCAAGTCCAGCTTCATCAACGCGTCAATTGTCTTGTCGGTCGGGTCAACGATATCCATGATTCGCTTGTGGGTACGGATCTCGAACTGATCGCGGGACTTCTTGTCCGCGTTCGGTGACCTGAGCAATGTATATTTCTCGATTCTCGTCGGCAATGGAATCGGTCCGCGGACAATTGCGCCACTTCGCTTTGCCGTCTCGACAATCTGCGAAGCGGAAAGGTCAATCGACCGGTGATCGAATGCCTTCAATCGGATACGGACTTTCTGACCGTCGATCGTTTTTGCTGAAGGTGTTGCCATCGAATTCAATTCCCGATCACTTGAGGATCTTGGTCACGACGCCGGCGCCGATGGTGCGTCCG
>JAPPIB010000027.1 GCA_028820695.1 Acidiferrobacterales bacterium
CCCCTGTCCCTACGCTGGCGGTGAAATCTCAAAAGTCCAGCGAACAATCGCTTATTGTCACTTTCGAATTTCCCAGCTTTACTCTCCGATTGAAAGGTTTGATATTCCTTAATGAATAATGTGAACCTGCCCTTTGGTTGCGCCTAGTCTTTGCCCGGTATCCACGACGTCCCGGCCAGGGGAACCTGTGCCATCGCCGCAGCCTCGACGGTCAGTGCCACCATGTCTTCAGGCTCCAGGTTCAGAACATGACTCTTCCCGCAGGCGCGGGCCAAGGTCTGCAATTCAAGCACCATGGTGGCGAGATAATTCCTAAGCCACCTTGCGCCTTGCTTTGGGTTCAGACGGGATTCCAGCTGTGGATCCTGAGTCGTGATTCCGACCGGGCACCGACCTGTATGACAGTGGTGACAGAATCCCGGCGCGGTACCGATCGCCGCATAGCCCTCTTCGAATACCGGGCGATTGCAACCGAGAGCCACCATCGCCGCACTGCCGATCGAAACCGCGTCAGCTCCCAGCGCAAGTGCCTTGGCGACATCAGCACCTGACCGAATTCCTCCGGAAACAATCAACTGAACCTTGCGGTGCATGTCCAGCTCAATCAACGAATGCACGGCCTGGCGTACTGCGGGCAGTGTCGGGATGCCGACGTGCTCGATGAATACATCCTGAGTGGCAGCGGTCCCGCCCTGCATACCATCCAGAACAATGGCATCGGCACCGGCTTTGACCGCAAGCGCGACATCATACTTGACCCGGGTAGCTCCGACCTTGATCAGGATTGGAATCTTGTAGTCGGTGATCTCTCGAAGTTCCTGAATCTTGATTTCGAGATCGTCGGGTCCCGTCCAGTCCGGATGTCGGCAGGCACTTCGCTGATCGATGCCTGTTGGCAGATTGCGCATTTGCGCGACTCGCTCGGTAATCTTCTGTCCAAGTAACATTCCACCGCCGCCTGGTTTGGCACCCTGTCCCACAACGACTTCCAATGCGTCAGCTCGACGGACGTCATCCGGGTTCAGTCCATAGCGCGATGGAAGCACCTGATAGATGAGGGTTTTGGAAGAGTTTCGTTCCTCGTCGGTCATTCCGCCGTCACCGGTAGTGGTACTGGTACCCATTTCACTGGCCGCCAAACCGATCGATTCCTTGGCGTTGGCGCCGAGCGCACCGAAACTCATGCCGGCAATAGTGATCGGAATGTCAAGATGAAGTGGACGTTCGGCATAACGGTTGCCGATGATGACATCGGTCGCACATGATTCCCGATAACCCTCAAGCGGATACCGTGACATCGATGCACCCAGGAAAACCAGATCATCGAAGTCCGCAAGCCGCCGCTTTGCACCAAATCCCCGGATTTCATAAACACCCTGGTCAGCAGCACGATGAATTTCTGCGAGTACATGTTCCGGAAACGTTGAAGACGGACGCAAAGCCCGTGTGTCGTAACGTGGTTTGGTGCTATCTGACGGCATCGGCGTTATCAATCTTGAAGTTGTATAGAGCTCGTGCGGACCCGTAACGGCGAAAGTCAGAAGCGGGATATTCAAACCCCGATTGCCGCAAGAGACCTTCGAGTGCTTCAGCATGTTCAGGTCGCATTTCCTTTTCGATGCAGTCCGAACCCAGATTGTCGACATCGCCGCGAACAAACACTTGCGCCTCGTATATCGAATCTCCAAGGTCATGCCCGGCATCTCCGCATATCACAAGCCGGCCCGACTGCGCCATGAACGCGCTGAAATGACCGACTGATCCGCCCACTACAATGTCAATGCCCTTCATCGAAATACCACATCGGGAACTGGTGTTTCCCTTGATAATCAAAAGTCCACCGTGACCGGATGCACCTGCATATTGAGAGGCGTTTCCTTCGATCACGACACTGCCTGACACCATGTTCTCGGCGACGCCCGGTCCTGCATTGCCGCGAACCGTGATATCGGCCCTCTGGTTCATGCCGGCACAGTAGTAACCGACGTGTCCCTCTACGGTGACCTGAACCTGCTGTGTCATGCCCACAGCCAACGCGTGGCGCCCTTTCGGGTTGTGGATGGTTACCTGCCTGACGCCGCAATCGTGCAGAGCCTGATTGACATGTCGCAAAGAATCTGTTGCCAGATCGAATTCCATTGATCCCACACCGACCTGCAAGACAGTCAGTCGCGTCCCCAACTGTAAATTTGAGCTGGCGAAGGTTCCCAGATGTTTGAGTGCTTGGCATCCGGAAGTTTTGCAATCGCGCGGTATTCCGACGACATTGCCACCCAATCATCGTTCTCGGCGAGTACGGCAGGCTTGCACGCGATCGGATCGCGCAGTACAGAAAATCCGTTTTGACTTCCGATTGCGAATGTATAGAACCCGTCAAGTCCGTCGATCGCGGCATGAAGCGCATCAACAACCGAATCACCCTGCGATAGTCTCCATGTGAGAAACCCAGCCGCGACCTCACTGTCATTGTCAGTCTCAAAACGGCCACCCTGTCGTATGAGATATTGTCTGAGCCGATTGTGGTTGGACAATGATCCATTGTGCACAAGGCACAGGTCAAGACCTGTTGAAAACGGATGTGAATGTTCGGTTGTGACCGCGCTTTCGGTCGCCATCCTGGTGTGTGCGATCGCGTGGGTACCGGCAAAATCCCTGAACCCGAATCTCTCGATCACTTCTTTTGGGTGCCCTTTTTCCTTATAGATCTCGATCGACTTGCCAATGCTCATGACTTGCAGGTCCGACCAGTGTTCCCGAATCCATGGTTCGACCAAATCAACCGCAACCCCACTCGCAAGAATAGCATGGCTTGCGTGGACCGACAACTTGAACTCATGCTCGAAGTGAGAGGAGATTTCCTCCTTGCGCCGATTCCAGCTTTCACCCGGGTCGGTACTGAATACAGAGACTTTCGAACCGTTCTCAGGTGCGGGACTTCGGTACAGGGCGACACCTGCGCTGTCAGGCCCCCGGTCACCCATTTCCTCCAGCATGTCGGCTACGAATTCACCGAGACGCGGTTCAAGATCGTGGTTTTTTAGATATATCCCTACAATTCCACACATTGAAGATTGCCAAATAACACCAGCATTGATTTGAGTATGTTCGGACGACACTGAACAACAGCTTGGAACTTTGAGCCGCCCGGTTTGTCGACGACAGCGACTGAACCGAAACAATTTCAGGTGTATATTGTAAACTGAAATCAATCGATTCTGATTGTTGAATTCAAGCGAATTCATCGTAAAACGACGCAAGGAAACCTGGCGCGAGAGACGCGCCCAAAGCAATCATTTCGGGGCTCGGGCCCGCTATACCGGTAATCTGATGAATCTTGTCGACAAAAAAGTTGATCTGTACGCAACCGCCCACTCCGCGCAACCGTCCTCACTGGTTCAGGAAATTGACGATTGGACTGTCGCCAATTCAGATGCATCGAGAATGCTCTCCGGTGCACTGCAGGGTGCGGTGTTGCAATTGCTTGCCCGATTGGTTGAGGCCAGACGAATATTGGAGATCGGGATGTTTACCGGGTATTCCGCCCTGACGATGGCGGAAGTTCTGCCGAACGATGGTGAATTGATCACCATTGATAACGACCCGGAGCGGGAAGCGGTTGCCAGGGCATTTTTCGCGAAAAGCCCTCATGGCGCAAAGATCACCATACGCATAGGCAATGCGCTGGATGTGATTAATGATATGCACGGACCGTTTGACCTGGTCTACATCGACGCAGACAAGTCAAATTATCTGAATTACTATGAAGCTGTTCTGCCGTTAGTCCGCGCCGGTGGCGTGATCGTTGCGGACAATGTACTGTGGAGCAGTGCGGTGCTGGACCCGAAAACTGAGGATGCGCGCAGCCTTCATGAGTTCAATCAGCGTCTCTCAGCAGACGGCCGGGTGATGAATGTTCTGTTGACGGTTCGCGATGGACTGATGGTCGCACAGAAAATCAGCGACTAGTGTGCAAATCGTGCTCGGCACTCGGAATGTGATCCAAAGTCTCTGTCCGGGGTTGGCTGAAAGTGCCTGGAACCTTTCTGCTTCAGTGTTCCGGCGCCGATGTCAGATGGTTCGAAGTGGTTGGCTCGATATCACGGCTCACCTGAAGAGAAAACGTTGAGGAGGGACGTACATCGTACCGCGTTCAATGCAAGTGAGACCGGTGAGTCAGCGAATATGTCCTGACTGGAGTTCAATTCTGTGGTGAGCGATCTGTCAAACAGAATGAACAAGGCGATTGCTCCATTTTGTATTATTATACGGACAGAATAACCACACAAGCAGTCTCGCTCGCGCACTTTTTTATTCCCGATTGGTTTGGTTTAAGGCGTTGGGGAAATCCTGGATCCGGATTCCTCATTCGCAGTGGTTTTGTTTTGAGTTCTGGAGAGTAGTATGAAGATATGTGTTGTTGGTGCTGGCTCGATGGGCGGCATGATGGGGGTCAAGTTTCACAATATCGGCGAGGATGTGACTCTGGTCGCCCGCGGTCCGCATCGGCAGGCGATGGAGGCGAACAATGGCCTTAAACTGATCATGAACGACGGTACAGTAGAGTTCGCGCAAGGTATCAAGACAACAAGCGACATCAGGTCGGTCGGCGAGCAGGATCTTGTAATACTCGGTGTGAAAGCCCATCAGATCGCGCCGATCGTCGATGACATCAACACCCTGCTCGGAGAAAACACCATACTGCTGACCATACAGAATGGAATCCTCTGGTGGTACTTCCAGCTGCATGGCGGGGAATTCAACAACCGGGTTCTGCAGACGGTTGACCCGGGCGGGTCAATCAGCCGCAAGATCGATCCCAGACACATTATCGGTTCCATTTCCTATCCGGCCGCGGAAATCAGCGAGCCCGGTGTGATCAGACATATCGAAGGAATTCGCATGCCGGTCGGCGAAATAGATGGTGTCGAAAAACAGCGGACCCGGGATCTATGCGACCTGTTGAACCGGGCTGGTTTCAAATCCGTAATTCTTGAGAGCATTCGGGCGGAGACCTGGCTGAAGGTTCTGGGAAATCTCAGCTTCAATCCCGTTAGCGCGCTGACGCACTCAACGCTGGTTGACATCTGTCAGTTTCCACCATCGCGGGATCTGATTGACAAAATGATGTCCGAATGCCGCGAGGTCGCCTTGCGACTGGGTGTTGGTATCAGACTTTCCAATGAACGAAGAATCGAGGGCGCAGAGAAAGTCGGAAAGCACAAGACGTCCATGTTGCAGGATGTCGAGGTGGGCAAGGCGCTTGAACTGGAAGCCCTGATCGGAGCCGTAATCGAGATTGCATCCATGACGGGCACAAAGGCACATCATATTGAATCTGTGTACGCGCTGGTTCAGTTGCTCAACCACATGATGCAGCAGGATGGTTTGTACGTGCAGGCAAGGCCACTTGGACAGTAGCCCTGCATGATGTGATCCCAGTGATGATAAGGCGGTAACTCAGCGATTGGAATGTGTCCGATGATTCTTGCTCACTCATGCCGTCCTCGTGACGCCGGGTTGCAGATTACCGGATGCAGAACAAGCAATGGTCGTGCAATGAGTGCGGATTGGTCACAACTTCCGGATGCAAGCTGGAACTGCGGCGAATCTGACAAGAGTCCGCATCCGATTTTTTTAACCTGATTCCATTCACTTCAGGAGAGACAGATGAATATATACCAGACAACCGATAGTCAGCTGAGATCACTGCTCGGGCTGACACATGCCCCGATTGCGATCACGTTCCTCGATCATGTTCCAGATGAGGTTCCCGGCTTTGGATCGGACTACCCTGAGCCGACAGACGATGGCCGCACCGGTGCGGTGGCAGCGGGCTGCGTTTTCTGGACCAAGGCACATGACAGGACGTTTGCAACCACGCCATCTGATCACGGCAATTGCAGTGTTGGCAGTCTTACCCACGGATTGATTTCGCTTGAAGAGGCAGCGACCCGCGCTGATGTCCAGGCGGTTTGTGAGGCGAAGTGGGTGGACCCGGAAATCTTCCCACACATTCCGACCGTCACTGAACGTCCGCAGAGCATCGTATACGGCCCGTTGGCGGATGCAACAACGGATCCCGATGTCGTTCTTCTGCGTCTTGTGGGGAAGCAGGCGATGCAGTTGCATTCGGCGATCCCCTCACTGCAATTTGAGGGCAAGCCGCAGTGTCACATCATACCCATCGCCCACGAACAGCAAAAACCGGCAGTCAGTGTCGGCTGCATGCTCAGCCGGGTGCGAACCGGAATGAACAACAACGAAATGACCTGCGCCATCCCGTTCGCACAGTTGTCGGATACCATGGAGTCCCTTGAGGAAGCATGTGCCGCTGACCGTCTGGTGGCGGAATATGCGAGCAGCGATGCTGCGCGATTTCGCGAGTGATCGAAATGTATGGGATCAGTTGCCAAATTTGATCTGAAAAATCCGCTCTTACGGTGATGCACTCAACTGCAAAATTGTCGATTTGCCTGCAGCCCGAAACCCGGCAACTGTGATGATGAACGCAACACTGAGCCGACAGCAGATTGAACTTGTTCGCCAAGGGTTTGATCCACAGCCTCAGCGCTCCAGTTCAATCAACAAGATATGCTATATCGACCCACACTACCTCGAGGTGGAAAGAGAGCATGTCTTCAAGAAGTCCTGGCAGTTTGTCTGTCATGAGGAGAAGCTCAGGAATGTCGGCGATTATGTCTGCGCCGAGATTCAGGGACACAGTATTTTTGTTGTCCGGTCGGACGACGGAAACTTGAAGGCCTTTTACAATGTCTGCCAGCACCGAGCTCATGAACTTCTGCAAGGAGAGGGGTCAACCCAACGGATTACCTGTCCCTATCACGCATGGGTATATCGACTGGACGGTACGTTGGTCAGGGCCCGCGGAAGCGAGCATTTGGAAAACTTTGATGTCAGCAAAATCTGCCTTACGTCCATCGGTCTTGAAACGTTCTGTAACTTCGTATTTGTGAATCTTGACCGCAGCGCACCCTCGCTGGCACTGCAGACCGAAAACCTGGAAAATGAAATTACGAGTTTTGCGCCCGATATTGCCCGACTGACTTTTGCCCATCGACTGACGTATCGAGTTCAGGCAAACTGGAAGGCGGTAGTTGATAACTTTCTTGAGTGTTATCACTGCCCGGTTGCACATCGTGATTTCTGCTCACTGATCGACATGCAAACCTATCAGGTGCGGACACATGGAATCTACTCGAGCCATATGGCCAAAGCCAAAAGTGCCAACAATGATGCCTACAGCATCGAGAACGCCAGTGTCGACGATCACGCGGTGTGGTACCTTTGGCCCAATATGACCTTGATGCGATACCCGGGTCGGGGCAACTTCATGGTATGGCGCTTTTATCCGATCAGCGAATCGGAAACCTGTGAGATCTTTGACTTCTTTTTAGAAACTGCGCATCCCAATGATGAAGAGAAGGAGGCGATCAGATTTATCGATGAGGTGCTCCAATCCGAAGACATCGCGTTGGTTGAATGTGTTCAGCGAGGCATGCGTACGCCGGCATTTGAACAGGGCCGCTATATGGTGGACCCGAAAGGGAGCGGTTTGAGTGAACACGCAGTCCATCATTTTCACAGCTTGCTGCTGAAAGCTTACGAACAGACAGGGAATCCTTAGGTGCTGACTCAGCCTGTCTTTTACCCGACTGGCCTGTCCGGTGCCGGTTTATTCATTTGTGGAGCGTTGATTCGGTTGATGTCGACTGCGACATATTCCGAGTCGGAGACGCTGTAAATGAGTCGAATGCTTGAGGGAAAGACCGCGGTCGTAACCGGTGGTGAAGGTGGGATTGGCCGGGCAATCTGCAGCCGATTTGCCAGCGAAGGTGCCAAGGTGGTGTCGGCGGATGTCGTTCAGCGTGCCGCACCACAGGAAAATGTTCGATTTGAGAATTTTGATGTTACTTGTGAACATTCAGCCCTGTTATTTTTTGAGGCATTGAGCACGCAATGGGATCGGCTTGACATTTTGGTCAACGCAGCGGGAATCGAAATTGAAAAAACAATCGAGGAAACCTCATTGGAGGAATGGAACCGTATCTTTGCCATCAATGTAACCGGTACATTTCTGGTATCAAAGTCCGCTCTTGCCCTGCTTCGAAAGTCGTCAGGTGCCAGTGTGATCAATTTCGGCTCTTACGACGGATTTATTGCTGACCCGAAGCTGGCAGCCTACTGTGCGACCAAGGGAGCTGTACATGCCTTGACGAGAGCGATGGCCTGCGATCACGGACCGGAAGGTATTCGCGTCAATGCCGTTTGCCCGGGTTACGTGGATACCCCGATGCTGGCCAGTTTCTTCGGTGACCATGCCGGTACGCAAGCGCAGGAAGTTGCTGCTCGGGAGGTACACCCCCTGAAGACATATGGGCAGCCCGAGGACATCGCCAACCTTGTCAATTGGCTGGCATCCGACGAGGCTCGCTATGCCAGTGGACAGTTGTGGGTGATCGACGGTGGTCTGAGTGCACAGGTGCAGCAAATGCGATTGTAATAGTGGCCGGTGATTTTCTGTTGACTGATGTAGGTGAGAGCAATCATGTTCGGTGAGGCTGTAGCAAAAGCCCTCCAATACACCAGACCGATGGTAATTTCAGCTTGTACGGAAAGCGGCGAATGCAGCAGTACGATCGGTACCTATGTCGTCCTCAACAATGAGGGGTGGATTCTTACTGCAGGACACCTTATGGAGATCATCCGCCAACAACACCAAGCTGTCCAGCTTCATGCAGGATATCGAGACAACGTCATCCAATTTGAGCGCGACGTGACCGCGGACAAACGTTATCGAAAAAAAGGGGTACGTACCTTTCAGAAACCCAGTGCGTCAAACCTGCGTCACCATTCGGTCTGGTGGGGAGAAGACGGGTTGCGTCTGGTTGAAGCGAGAATCTTGTTGCCGGCAGATTTGGCGATCGGCCGCCTTGAGCCAATCAGTCCCGATACGTTCACCCATTATCCGATGTTGAAAAATCCCGATAACCACTATCTGCCGGGCACCATGCTTTGCAAACTGGGATTTCCCCTGCATGCCATCACACCCGAATTCGATCCGACCGACAATACCTTTACCTTGCCGGCGGGCTCAGTGCCGCTTCCGGCATTCCCGCTTGAGGGCATTTTCACCAGGGTGATACAGTCCAGTTTGCCAAGCGGTAACAATGAGAAGTCGGGTACATTCATTGAAACATCAACCCCCAGCCTGATCGGAATGATGGGAGGCCCTGTATTCGATACGAATGCCGCCATCTGGGGAATACAATCTCATACGATGCATCATGGTCTCGATTTTCAGACTGTGGTTCGATCACGCTCTTCCAAGATTCACACTCAACAGTTTCTGAACACCGGACTTGCAGTCCATGCAACCGCGATCAGGGACTTTCTGAATGCGCATTCCATCAATTACCAGACTGAGACGTCGCAAGATTCAATTTGAATCATTACCGTATTCCGATTCCACCTATCCATCAGCAGATGCGCGTGAAGATTTCTGTCGCATTTGAAAAATTGTTGAGAATCAACTCTTTGTCGCTCAACATCATCGTAACGAGAACAGGACTTTCGCACACACAATCACGCGAACATTGTGAACCGATAAAACAACTCGAAAAATTCCCCAATCAGTTGATTCAGACTGCCTTGATTCAGGCCACATTGACAGTAAAAATAAGTGTTGAAAGTGGTATAAATTAACCCGAACCTTGATGCTTTTAAAGTTGCACAGAAGGCCCGGATTTATCTGGCCTCACACGCCAGCAAAATGACAGATATCAGTCAGTTACTCAGGTCCCAATTTGGAATCGACGTCCCTGAGATTTACCACAACCTCTCCTGGGCGGAACTGTTCAGGGCTTCTTTA
Organism: Acidiferrobacterales bacterium; assembly: GCA_028820695.1. Lineage (NCBI taxonomy): Bacteria > Pseudomonadati > Pseudomonadota > Gammaproteobacteria > Acidiferrobacterales > Acidiferrobacterales bacterium. The sequence continues at coordinate 9,890 of JAPPIB010000027.1, forward strand.
AACCATGACCGCGGGCGTATCGATCGCCAAGGCGGGTATGACGAGCAAAAGGCATACGCCACCAAACTGAAAGCAGACGGTCCGATTGTCTTTCGTACAGACCCGGATTGCACCGGTCGACCGGTTTCAGATACATACGCCGTCGCCTGGCCGGAGGTTGAGTCCGAAATCTGGTGGCAGGACAGTCTGCAGAAGTTCGACCCGGACAAGTATCAGCAATTGCTGTCTCGGGTGATCACACATCTCAACGAGCACTGCGGCCGACTCTTTGTTCAGGACGTCATCGTCGGTCAGGATCCGGAGTGCTCAATTCCATATCGGATTATCGGTCAGTATGCGATTCACTCAATGTTTGCCAGAAACATGTTTATCACGTCTGACACCACCGGCGGTACTTGCGATGCATCTGCCGATGGTTGGACCATGCTGAATGTCCAGACGTTCGAATGCGATCCGGAACGCGACGGTTGTCGATCCTCCAGGGTCGCTGTTCTGGACTTTCGGAATCGGATCTGCCTCGTCGCAGGCCGGGCGGACTATTGCGGATTGGTCAAGAAGTCGATTTTCACCGTGATGAATTACCTGCTGCCGAAACAAGGCATTCTGTCCATGCACAGCTCGGCGAATATCGGCGCGGACAATCGTTCCGCAATTCTTTTCGGTCTGTCGGGAACCGGCAAGACCACACTGTCTGCCGATCCTCAGCGTAAACTGATTGGGGATGACGAGATCTGCTGGACGGATTCCGGGATATCGAATCTCGAAAATGGCTGTTACGCGAAGCTTATCAACTTGGATAAGGCCGCTGAGCCGGTCATCGCTGATGCGCTGTCAATGAAAGGGACGCTGATTGAGAATGTTCCCCATCTCGACGGTATCCCGTATGAGGAGACGGACCCGCAGGATTTTGATCTGTATGACAAGTCGATCACTGAGAACACGAGATTCTCCTATCCGCTTTCGTGCAATCCCAATCTCGCGGAAGGCGGACGCGGCGATCATCCGTCCACCATTGTCATGCTTACAGCGGATGCGTTTGGTGTACTGCCTCCGATTTCCATTCTGGATGAGGACGAGGCGATGTATCACTTTGTGCAGGGATTTACTGCGCGGGTTGCTGGAACCGAGATCGGGATCAAGGAACCCGAAGCCACCTTCAGTTCATGTTTCGGTGCGCCCTTCATGGCACATAAACCTATGGTTTACGCCAATCTGTTGAAAAACAAGATGCGACTTGCCAACGCACGCTGCGTACTGTTGAACACAGGGTGGATCGGTGGCTCCGCGGCAAACGCACCGCGCATATCAATCAGTGCCACACGGACGTTGCTTGATGCGGCGATGCGCGGAGACTTTCATAATGGCGCTTCAGGCATTCGGTTTTCGAAACATCCGATTCTGGGTATTCGTCATCCTGTTACCTGCCAAGGTCTGGACTCCTCCATCCTTGATCCGCGAAATTGCTGGAGCGATAAAGGCGCGTATGACCGGGCGACTCACCGGCTCAGAGACATGTTTCGCCACAATTTCAGCAAGCATCGGTTTGCGAGTGCCGGTGTACCGGAAATGATCTGACGGTGCCCCTTTGACCGATCACAATGTCACTGGGAAACTCTTTCGGGTTTGCGAAGCTTTCAAGTCATGACCGATCCGGAAGAATCTCATTTTCAGACCCTGCGCAGGGATATGTTATTCGTCATCGCAGCCCATGTGATGGCATCCAGCGAGCTTACGGGCCGCTCAGTTCTGTCAGAATCCGTCATGACCGCCATGCTGAATGTGAGACGTCATTATTTTGTGCCGGACCAGGTACGTCAGATTGCCTATGATGATTCCCCCCTTCCGATTGGACACGGCAAGACAATCTCCCAGCCATTCATTGTCGCATTGATGACCGATCTGCTTGATCTGGAGAAAGCGGATCGAGTGCTTGAAGTCGGAGGTGGACTTGGTTATCAGGCCGCGATAATGGGATATCTGGCGAAAGAAGTCCACACGGTCGAAATTATCGAGGAACTCGCTGATGCCGCTCGTGAAATAATGCACAGGCTGGACATTGACAATGTTCATGTACATCCGGGCAACGGCGAGTTCGGACTGAGTGAGCATGCGCCATATGACAAGGTGATCGTGTCGACATCGGCTGACCGGGTTCCGCAGGCCCTGGTCGATCAGCTCAAACCTGGCGGGCGATTGATCATGCCCGTCGGTCCGGAGGATGATGAGAATCTGGTCTTGGTTCAGAAGGGAAAAGCAGGTACATATACCGACCGAATTTTACCGGTACGGTTTTCCCGAATGACTCTCTCGCACTGACCGCGATACGTTTCCGCATCCGACCTGAATCGTCAGTTCCGACATCTGACCGGTCAGGACTGATGCCCGGTTGCGCTGCGCCGGAATCTGATAGAAGTTACGCAGCTGCTCGCGCCTAATTGTTACATGCTCTATCGCAATAAACATCACAATTGACAACATCTATGAGGCTGGATATCGAGTTACGCCGCAAAAAAGACGGGCGAAGTGCCACAATCTCAAGTGTTCAAAAATTTGCGAGTACTCAGGCCGGCACTGTTTGCGATGACGACTGCTATCGCCCAAACAACTGTCCGTCAGGATATGTAAAATTTAAGGGCGAGTCGTTACAAAACTGCAAAAATAAACGCTAAAATGATTTTGTATCCGAACCGCGATCCGTCCACTCAGTTACATCGAGTTCTGTTCGGAAAAATCGCCGGCTGGGGACTGTATTCCGTCAGCCAGGCAGGCGATGACCAATAATAATTTTTTGTATTTTGTAGTTGGGGGCCTAGTGGGTTGAGCACACATCATGGCGTCCAAACTGTATAGTTCGAAGGAGTGAAGGACAACAATGGGTTCAAAAAAGAAGGTGAAACCGCTAAGCCGCTATATCAGACGCTCATTGAAACAGTATTTCGATGATCTGAACGGTACAGACCCAAGCGGTCTTCACGTTCAGATGACGCAGGAACTGGAAAGACATCTCTTTGATTATGTGTTGAAGCATACGAACGGAAATCGAAGTCGGGCGGCAGCCATTCTGGGAATGTCCCGAAGTACGTTGCGCAAGAAGCTGACCCAGTACGAACTTGCCGCAGTGGAGTCTCGAACGCTCACCACAAACCGAGAGCGCTGAGGAGAGAATCGATTAACACCGAACATCTGATAAAACCTTCCAGGGCGCTGATCAGCGTATCCGACAAGACAGGCATTACCGACTTCGTCAATGTATTGGCTGAGACCGGTGTAGAGATACTATCGACCGGCGGGACAGCCCGGGCACTTGCAGGTGCCGGAATCGAGGTCAAGTCGGTATCCGATCACACCGGCTTTCCTGAAATGATGAGTGGCCGGGTGAAAACCTTGCACCCGAAGATCCACGGAGGCATACTGGGGCGAATGGATGTCGATCTCGACGAGATGCAGCAAAATGATGTCCAGCCCATAAATCTGATCGCAGTCAATCTTTATCCATTTGAACAGGTCTGCGGCGACCCAGCGGCAAGTTTCGAGACTGTAATCGAAAATATCGATATCGGCGGTCCGACAATGATCAGGGCAGCGGCCAAGAACTTCGTCTGGACATGTGTCATTGTTGACAGTTCCGACTATGAGGTGGTGACCCGGGAAATTCAGTCTCTTGGTGGAACCCGTCTTGAAACGCGGCGTCGACTGGCAGCCAAGGCATTTGCAAGAACGGCCTACTACGATTCAGTCATTGCGGACTATATGCGGCGGCAAGATGAGGATAACTCGGGTTATCCGGACACGCTGAGTCTCCCATTGCGCAAGATTCTGGACATGCGCTATGGAGAGAACCCGCACCAGTCAGCCGCATTTTATGCCACAGGCACTGATGCAGCCGGATGGCTTGAGAAGGCCAGGATGCATCAGGGAAAACCGCTATCTTACAACAATGTGGCCGACGTGGATTCAGCCTATTGCTGTATCGGCGACTTTGATGAACCCGCCTGCGTCATCATTAAGCACGCCACACCCTGTGGTGTCGCATGCGCCGCTGACGTTGCCACCGCGTACGAGTTGGCGTACCAGACCGATCCGACTTCAGCGTTCGGTGGCATCATCGCAGTCAATCGCACACTCGATACGTCGACCGCAAGACGGATTGTTGACAATCAGTTCGTTGAGGTCATTCTGGCCCCCGATGTCGAAAAAGAAGCCCTGGACCTGTTTGAGCGCAAGCAGAATATCCGGGTACTGGAACACACGCCCGGGAATCGGGCGTTGGCACCCGGTATGCTTGTGAAGTCAGCCTGTGACGGTGTCCTTTTGCAGGACTCCGATTCAGGAATAATGGCGCATGATGCGCCTCAGGTGGTGACTTCTACAAAGCCGGATGAACGACAGATGCAGGATCTGATGTTTGCTTGGCGCGTCGCGAAACACGTCAAGTCCAACGCGATTGTATATGCTAGGAATCGGACAACTGTCGGAATCGGTGCCGGTCAGATGAGTCGTGTCGACTCGGCGCAGATTGCCGCATCGAAGGCGGCGGCAGCAGGGTTGGAGGTTACCGGCGCGGTGATGGCATCAGACGCTTTTTTCCCGTTTCGGGACAGCATTGATGCGGCAGCAAGTGCAGGGATAACAGCAGTGATCCAGCCTGGTGGCTCCATGCGCGATGATGAGGTGATCGCGGCCGCGAATGAGCACAAGCTTGCGATGGTATTCGCCGGCATGCGTCATTTTCGCCATTGATCAGGAGTCTGATTGGATGCGGGTTCTCGTAGTCGGTGGCGGAGGTCGTGAGCATGCGCTGGCATGGGCAGCCAGGCGATCGGATCTGGTTGAGCACGTCTTCGTTGCACCGGGCAATGCCGGAACCTCGCTCGAGCCTGATACCACCAATGTCGAAATCAGCGCCGAGGACATTCCGTCTGTTTTATCCTTCGCACAACAAAACGCAGTTGATTTGACGATTGTCGGTCCGGAAGTCCCCCTGACACTCGGAATTTCAGACACTTTTGCCAGCCACGGTCTTCGATGCTTTGGTCCGTGTGCAAATGCCGCAAGGCTTGAAGGCTCCAAGGACTTCACAAAAAGATTTCTGAGTCGTCATGGCATACCGAGTGCGCAGTTCCAGACTTTTGATGACATTTCGCAGGCACGCGAATACATTGATCGTCGCGGAGCGCCGATTGTTGTCAAGGCAGATGGGCTGGCTGCTGGAAAAGGTGTCATTGTCGCCGAGACGGTCGCCGAGGCGAAACATGCGGCCACTGACATGCTGACCAACCTCAGGTTCGGAGCCGCGGGTGCAAATATTGTGATCGAGGATTTCCTTGCCGGAGAGGAAGCGAGCTATATCTGTATAGTTGATGGCGAGGACGTCATCCCACTTGCCTCGTCGCAGGATCACAAAGCAGTGTTCGATGGTGATACCGGTCCCAACACCGGTGGCATGGGGGCCTACTCGCCGGCACCGATTGTCGACTCGGCACTGGAGCGCAGAATACTTGATGAGATCATTCGGCCCACCGTGAGGGGGCTGATGAGCGAGGGCATCCGATACACCGGATTTCTCTATGCCGGCCTGATGATTGACGATCAGGGGAATCCACAGGTACTTGAATACAACTGCCGTCTGGGCGATCCGGAGACGCAACCGCTGATGCTTCGCCTGCGATCGGATCTGGTTGAATTGATCCTGGCGGCACTGGACAACAGACTTGCGGGGATGAATCCGAACTGGGACGAGCGTGCAGCGCTCGGTGTGGTCCTGGCGGCCAAAGGCTATCCGGGTGACTATTCGATAGGACATCGGATTACCGGCGCGGATGAAGTCAGCGCAGGGGATGTCAAAGTGTTTCACGCAGGTACTGCGTTTGATTCGGATGGCCGGCTGATTTCTGCTGGCGGTCGCATACTTTGCGTGACCGCATTGGCACCGTCTGTCAGGCAGGCGCAGACTCGGGCCTATGCGACGATTTCGCAAATGTCAATGGAAGAGGTGCATTTTCGCACCGATATCGGTAACAAGGCTTCGGCCTACACGTTGGTAGTTTGATTGGTAATCGGGAGGTTACGTTGAGCAATAGTTTTGTCGCTGTCATGATCGGGTCGGATTCCGATTTGAAAGTCATGAAGTCAACATTGGATGTATTGGATGATCTTGGGGTGTCCTGGGAGATAAGAATTCTGTCGGCCCATCGAACACCCGATCAGGTACGCGAGTATCTGGCGAGTGCCGATGAGCGCGGCTGTGCCGTGTATATTGCGGCTGCCGGATTGGCGGCCCACCTTGCCGGCGCGGTTGCCGCACACACGCTAAAACCCGTGATCGGTGTGCCGCTTGACGCAGGTACGCTGGGTGGACTTGATGCATTGCTTGCAACTGTTCAGATGCCTGGAGGAGTTCCCGTCGCATGCGTTGCGGTGGGAAGTGCGGGTGCGAAGAACGCCGCTTATCTGGCCGCCAGAGTTTTGGCGTTGGGCGACGATTCGGTGGCGGGAAGTCTTCGCAGATACAGAGATGACAATCGAGCGTCTATTCTCCAGAAAAACGAGCAGCTGCAGTCCGACCTCAAGAACTGACTGTGGGACAGTTGAGCGCGACCGGCGTTGCCAGAGCCGCTGATCTGATCGGAATGGGCGGCGTGGTTGCCTACCCGACCGAGGCGTGTTTCGGTTTGGGGTGTGACCCGGAAAACCGGTCAGCGTTGAAAAGGATCCTTCGGATCAAGAGTCGACCCGCGGGAATGGGGATGATTGTGATTGCGCATTGTATCGAGACTGTGCTGCCGTATCTTTCGATCAGACATGAGGGGATGCTCGATGAGCCGCTGGCGAGTTGGCCGGGTCCGTATACGTGGATCTTTCCAGCCAGCCGGAAGGCTTCGCAGTTGTTGTGCGCGAATCGCAGCACCATTGCAGTAAGAGTCACCGCCCACCCCATCGCCGCACAATTGACGCGGTTGGCCGACAGGGCCATTGTCTCAACTTCGGCCAATCGACATGGCCGGCTGCCGCTTCGGGATTATGGCATGGTTCGAAGGCAGATGGGGTCTAAACTGGATTTTGTCGTTCGAGGTCCGATCGGCAGGCAAAGAAATCCAACTGAGATCAGGGACGCACAGAGCGGCCGACTCCTGCGCGCTGCCTGATGACGCAATCCCGAGGTATCCTGACGTGACGGTGACTCCAGCCCAGAACCGGGAAGTTGAGAACTATCTCAGACAATTGCAGGATCGGATCTGTGATGAGCTTGAGTCTCTGGATGGTGTGGGCAGGTTTGACCGCGACGAGTGGGAATTTGTTGACGGTGGCGGCGGTGATTCGCGTGTATTGGAATCGGGGAAGGTGTTTGAGAAGGCTGGAGTGAACTTCTCTTCGATTCGCGGCGCCAGCCTGCCGGTGGCAGCGACTCAAAAGCGAACTCATCTGGAGAGCCGATCCTTTACCGCAACCGGCATCTCACTCGTAGTCCATCCACTGAACCCTTATGTACCCACGACGCATATGAATCTCCGATTCATTTGTGTAGAGGGAGGTGAGTGGTGGTTCGGCGGTGGTTTTGATCTGACGCCGTATTACGGTTTTGTTGACGATGCGGTTCATTGGCACCGGACAGCCGCCTCGGCCTGTGCCGGTTTCGGTGAAGACCTTTACCCGCGACTGAAAAAGTGGTGTGATGACTATTTTTATCTGAAACACCGGGAGGAGAATCGCGGCATCGGCGGCTTGTTTTTCGACGATTTCAAACAAGGCGGATTCGCCCGCTCGTTTGAGTTTGTACGCAGCGTCGGATCACATTTTCCAAAGGCGTATGCGCCGATCGTCAAAAAAAGAATGAATCAGGCTTTCGGCGACCGGGAAAGACAGTTTCAACTGATTCGTCGCGGGCGTTACGTAGAGTTCAATCTTGTATATGACAGGGGCACCTTGTTCGGACTTCAGTCAAAGGGCAGAACCGAATCAATCCTGATGTCGCTCCCGCCGAACGTTGTCTGGCGTTACAACTTCCAGGCGGAACCCGGTTCTGCGGAGCAGGAACTGACAGATGTTTTTCTCAAACCGCGCGACTGGTTGAGCGAGACCGGTGATCCGTAATGGGCAGGATGATTCTCGCAGTCTATCGCACACTGATGCTGATGCTGTTGCCTGTGATATTCGTTCGATATGTGCTGAAGGCCGGACTCACACCGACTTATCGGCGCAGGCTCACCGAGCGGTTCGGGGTTCTCCCCAACCGTATTCCCACCGGAATTATCTGGGTCCATGCGGTATCAGTTGGCGAGGTCAACGCTGCCGTCCCCATGATTGAAAATCTGCTCCAGACCCAGAATCGACCGGTGCTGGTCACCTGCGTGACACCGACCGGCTCGGCGCAAATCCGAAAGTCACTCAATGATCGGGTTGCTCATGTCTACGCCCCGGTCGATGCCGGTGTCATTGTCAGGACCTTCCTGCGCAAGTTCAAGCCAGTGATGATTGTGATCATGGAAACAGAAATGTGGCCGAATCTGATTCATTACGGGACTCGCGCGGGTGTTCCGGTGCTGTTCGCGAACATGCGTCTTTCCGACAGAACTTTTGCAGGAGCTGTCAGACTCAGGCCGTTCAGCAGGTATGTGCTCAATCAGGTCAGCGCGTTTTGTGTCCAGACTGAGGATGACCGTCAGCGAATCGCAGACATCGGAGTGCCTGACTCAAGGATCAGTGTGACAGGCAATCTCAAATTCGATGTCACAGCACCGCCGGAGGTACTGACGAGCGGAAAGCGGATCCGGGAGCGTCTTGGGGGAGATGATGTCCGTGTTGTCATATTGGGGAGCTCACACGACGGTGAGGAATTGAGGTTTCTTGACGTGTTTGAGCGGGTACGAGAAAAGTTCCCGATGCTTCTCGGGATTATCGTTCCGCGCCACCCGGAGCGATTTGACGCGGTCTATCGGATCATCGCCCAACGCGGTCTGCATGTTGTCCGCACAAGTCAATGGAGTGGTCAGTGGCCGCAAGAAGCCGACATCCTGCTGGTGGACTCAATGGGTGAGTTGATGAACTATTACGCCGCTTGCGATGTCGCCGTGGTCGGTGGAAGTTTTGTACCTGTCGGCGGTCACAATGTGCTCGAGCCGATGATGACGGGTACCGTGTCGATTTTCGGCCCGCAGATGTCAAATTTCCGGCTGATTGCCCGACTTGTACTGTCGGCGCAGGCAGGTCTTCAGGTATCTGGTATGGAAGAGTTGGCAGAAAGTATCGGGAAACTCATGGGAGATTCTGACTTACGGCAGGAAATGGTGGGCAGGGGATATCAGCTACTGGCGGAAAATCGGGGCTCAGTGACGCGCACGTGCGAAAGATTGCTGTCAGTGTTGTGAATTTTCCCGGTATCAGGGTCGTTCAAGCAGGTTATTCATCACCTCCAGATCGAACAGGTCAAGCGTGCCGGCCAGTTGTCTGATCACAATGGAGTTGTTCAGGTAATCATAGCGGGCGCGGTGCAGGTCGCGTGTCACCTGAAACAGATCGTGTCGTGCATTGAGCACGTCGATGGAGGCGACAGTGCCCACAAGAAAACTCTGCTCGGTGACATCCAACGCAATCTGACTTGCACTTCTTGCCGTTTCCAGCGCTCTGATCCGATTGTAGAGACTCACCAGATTGAAGTATGTGCGCGACACACTGCTTCTGACTTGCTGAGTCGCAGCAAGTTCTCTCTGAACCTGGGCCTTGTGATTCAGTGTTGCCTGTTTCCTGAGTTTCTGATGGTACCCGCCGACCGAGAATGACTTGCTGATGCTGAGGGTGATCTTGGATCGCTCTGGGTTCGGGTTTCTGGGTTTGTCAGCGAATTCCCGACGAGACAGTCCAAGCATCACATTGGGGCCTGTCCGTGCACCGGCGGCTTGGATTGCGTATTTCGATCGATTGACCAATTCACCCTGAATAGCGAGATCTGGATTGTTTTCCAGCGCCAGATCAATCCAGTGTTCGACGTTGTCGGGCATGAGTACCGGTACTATGAGATTTTCCGCGAGCCGATTCAGTTGATCGGGTCGACTGCCGGTTATTTCCATCAGTGAGATCCAAGCGGCTTCTATCGCGCTTTCGTCGCGGATTTGTGCCGCCCTTGCCAACGCCTCGCGCGCGGTCGCATTCTGTATGTCACTTTCGGTTCCCAGACCAACATCAAAGCGTGTTCGGGTGACTTTCAGAAACTCGGCGATCGCCTTGACCTCACTGGCGGAGGTGTCCAGATCATCCTGAGAGGCCAGAACGTCGAAATAGGCGACTACAACCCTGCGATACAGATCTTGCCGGGCTTTCTGAAGTCGAAGTTCACCGATGACCACGTCGGCTTCAGCCGAATCCAATGCCGGTTTGAGTTCGGCCATATAAAGTGGAACGTCGAGAACAACCTCTCCTGAGGTGGAATTGACCTCGTTGCTTCTCGCGATGCGCTGTTCTTCGTATCTCCCGCGCAACGACACGGTAGGAAATGCCCTTGATCGGATAATCGCATTGTCCAAGGAACTCGCTTCGGTGGCAAATTTCTGCGAATTCAATGTTGCGTCGTTTTCGAGCGCAAGTTGGTAGATATCCAGAAGGTCTGAAGCGAAGACTCCCGAAGTGAATATACAGCCGAGGATAAAGCCGATTGTTCGGCTGAACTTCATCGGACTTGGGCCGCTTGGCGACCTGAAGGGTTTGAATTGCATGCTGAACACCGCATATGCCAGCCTGCTGTGGATTTGACTGAAATCTTCACAACTTCGGCCCGGGATGAATCTAGAACACGAAACGACTGGGTTGCTCGATATGATCCAGTGCCGGCAGGATTGTCTCGAACAGATACGTGGTTTTCCATGAAGCCGGGCCTGTTCTTTCAACCAGAATTGCATTCATGACCGGTTCGTCGCCGACAATGGCCACCAGCCGTCCACCGACGTTCAGCAATTTGCGATAACTGTCCGGCAGTTCAATGACCGAACCGGATAGAAATATACAGTCGAACTGATGATCTGACTGCCATCCTTGCCCACCATCACCTTCGATGACCTGCACATTACTGGATTTGTTCTCGATGAGATGATCGGTTGCTGCTTCAGCAAGGGCTGGCCGGATTTCCACGGTTTGAACAAACTTCGCACAATGCGCCAACAGTGCGGCCATGTAGCCGCTACCGGTTCCAATTTCCAGTACCAGATGCTCCGGATCGGGTTCAAGTGCCTGCAGTAGTCTGGCTTCGACTTTCGGCTGCATCATGACCTGGTTATCGCCGATTGGGATATTCATATCGACAAAAGACAGTTCGCGATGCTCTTTCGGAACGAAATGTTCCCGTGGCACAGTCGAAACCGCTTCCAACACTTTGGGGTCCAGCACATTCCATGGCCGGATCTGTTGTTCGACCATATTGAATTTTGCTTGTTTGATGTCCACTACTGCGTCGATTCCGTGGATTATGCCTGAAGTTCGAGTAACCGAAAGATTTATAATGACCGGTTTCGAAGGCCAGCCGATCTCGCTTTCACTGGATCAGTGGAATTGCTCTGACGGGACCGTGTATTGACCGCCATCAAGATCACCGAACAGTTTTGTGACTGCCGGGTGATCGACAGGAATTCCTGTTTCGTCCGGTATCAGGTTTTGTTCAGAAACATAAGCAACATATGTGGACTTTTCGTTTTCAGCCAACAAGTGATAGAACGGCTGATCTTTTCGGGGACGTATTTCGTCCGGAATCGCATCATACCATTCCTCGGTATTGTTGAACTCTGGATCGACATCAAAAATCACACCTCTGAAAGCGTGGTACCGATGACGAACAACTTGCCCCAGTTTGAACTTCGCTGATACTGACATCTCGACCTTACCGATATTACAGTAGATTGTACTTTCATATATACGTTCCAATCGGTCAATTTCAAGTCAATTGCAACTTGGGTTTCCATCCTGACCATGCATCGTCGGCCATGAGGTTGGTTGAACTGTGACGGATGTCACGACTGTCCTTGAGGGGTTGAACGAGCAGCAGCGCGAGGCAGTTGTAGCCTCGCCGGGACCGTTGCTCATTACAGCCGGGGCTGGCAGCGGCAAGACAACCGCAATCACCCGACGGATTGCCTGGCTGATTGAGGCCAATGGCGTTTCTCCACATCAAATTCTTGCGGTGACCTTCACCAACAAGGCAGCGAGGGAAATGAAGGCGCGTGTGGAACAGCTGCTCGGGACAAATGCAGCACCCGGCGGGATCGCTACATTCCATGGATTCTCCTGCCGGTTTCTAAGGATCTATCATGAGGCCGCACGACTGCCGCGGGACTTCACGATACTGGACCAGGATGATCAGAAGTCATTCATCAACCGGTTGATCAACGACAGTCAGCTGAGGATCGGGAAGTGGAATGCCAAGGATGTACAGTCCTATATCAACGGCAAAAAGGAACGACAGTTACGCGCATCGAAAACGCATGAGCCTTCAAGTCGCCGTGAGGAGATCATGGGTCCGATCTACGAGCTTTATGAGCACGAGTGCAATATCCGGGGCCTGGTGGACTTTGCGGAAATCCTGCTGCGGACTGTCGAGGTGATGCAACGCAATGAGCTTGTGCGAAGTGAGATTCACGAGCGCTACCAACATATTCTGGTTGATGAGTTTCAGGACACCAATGCAATCCAGATTGAATGGCTGAAACTGTTCAGCAATCATCTGAATTACATTACCGCAGTCGGCGATGAGGATCAGTCCATCTATGGCTGGCGCGGAGCGGTAGCGAAGAATATGCTGAGTTTCACATCGCTTTTTCCGAATACCAGATTGATTCGTCTCGAAAAGAACTATCGGTCAACACAGACGATCCTGACTGCCGCCAACTCGGTCATAGCCCGAAACAGCGACCGGTTTGAGAAGAAACTGTGGACTGATCAGGATAGCGGGGAACCGATCGGGTTTTTCACTGCATCCGACCATCAGGATGAATCGTGGTTTGTTGCCGAGAAAGCCAAGGCCCTGCATGAGGCCGGGTTTGCGTATTCAGACATGACGATCCTTTATCGGACGCATGCGCAGTCAAACATTTTCGAGACGACGCTGTCCTCGTATCGGATTCCATTCAGGATCTACGGCGGTGTCCGGTTTTTCTTGAGAATGGAGATCAAGCATGCACTTGCCTATTTGCGACTGATTGTCGATCCTGACAACGGTCCGGCGTTTCAGCGGGTGATCAATGTACCGCCGCGCGGAATCGGTGAGGTCGCTCAGCGAAGGGTTTTCGAAGTTGCCAGGCACGAAGATATCTCCTTGATGCAGGCTGCGAGAATAATCGCGAACGATGGGTCGGAACAGTCGCGGATCAAAACCCCCTTGGGTGAGTTCATCGAGTTGATAGAACGTATGGAAACTGACTGTTCCGGTTTTGGTCTGACTGAGACGATCAAGCATGTCAATGCCCATTCGGGCCTTCGCGACCTCTACCTTTTGCGGGATACGGAAATCGACAAGCCGCGCGTAGAGAATCTCGACGAGCTGATCAACGCGGGCGCGAACTTCATTCAGATGAACATTGATCACGGGACTTCAGGTGAGTCGGCTGCCGACGGGCGTGAAGCAATCATTTTGTTTTTGGATACTGTGGCACTGGATGCAGGCGATACATTTGACGAGACGTCGGATACCCTGAGCCTGATGACCCTGCATCAGGCCAAGGGACTCGAGTTTCCTGTGGTCTTTCTGGTCGGCATGGACGAAAAGCTATTGCCTCATGCGAACGCGCTGGAATACGGCCGCGTACGTAGGACATTCGACCAGGTCGAAGAGGAGCGTCGCTTGTGCTATGTGGGTATGACAAGAGCAAAGAAGCAGTTGTACCTGACACGTGCCAAACTTCGCATGTATTTTGGACATCTCACTCCTTACGTACCATCGAGATTTATCAATGAGATTCCCAAACAGTGTATCCGGAAGGTGACACCGGATTTCGCTGCCGGACAGTCGGATTCCGATACATCTGTCGCGACATTGGACTTGGAAGAAGAACTGGAAGATCTGCGCGGCAGACGGGTTCGCCACAAGAAGTTCGGTGAAGGCACTGTGACCGACATCACTGTAGGACAAGGACATACGATTGTCCAGATAAGGTTTGAGGATGTTGGCGAGAAACTGCTGTTGTTGGAGCAGGCAGGGCTGGAATTCCTCGACAATTAGGAAAAGCCATCAAGCGCTTGGCCGGCTCCCAAGGGAATCCTGCATCACCGACCACTGATGTGGACGCTGCGCTGAGTCCGGAATTGAGACGTCAGTTACGCCATATCGCGTGCGTAAACGGTTTCGTGAAGATTCAACTCGCTGTCTTGTGGCCCTTGATCTGCTGGTGCAATATGAAGGTGGGTGGCTGGGTTTTGAGATCAAGTTCAATGATGCACCGAAAGTCTCAAAGTTGCTGCGAGATTCAGCTCGGTTGCTCCGACTCGATCATCTTTTCGTTGTTTGTCTCGCGCGCCGGGTTTATGCAGTTGGTGAAAACATCAGTGTATTACCGGCATCCGAAATTCACGACCTGCGCTCACACATCAAGGCATCGCTGGATCAGCAGACAACTTATCCGGAAAGCTTTGACTTCAAAGATAGGCGTCAGGTATTTCGCATCAGCCGTGCTCCTGAATCAGCAACTGTCTTGCGGATCTTTCGCTATTTCAGCAAGAAACACTTCAGCGAATTCACGCAACTTGGTTTCACCGATACCACTGAGTTCGGAAAACTCTTCAGGCGTCGTCGGACGGCGGTATGCCATCGACTCAAGCGTGCGGTCGGAAAATATCACATAGGCGGGCACTTTTCGTTCTTTGGCAATTCTCATCCGCAACATCTTCAGTCGGTTGAACAGCAACTCATCTTTCGAACTCAAGTTTGCCGCCAAGTTCAACTTCCTTGAACTTTGAGATTCTGACCGACGTGCGCTCCCGGGCGGTTTTCGATATTCAAAAGTGCACTTTCCCCTCAGCAGATCATATCCGGAATTGGTAATTCGCAATCCGCCGTACGCCGCAATGTCCTGAACCGCAAATCCAGAACTGACGAGTTGGCGAATCAGCACACGCCATTCCCGTACCTTAAGTTCCGTACCCACCCCAAATGTCGGAAGTCGGTCGTGGCTCGCCTTTGTAACTTTCGCTGTCTGATTGCCCACGAGCACATCAACAATATGCATCGCACCATAGCGTTGTCCGGTTCGATAAATCGCAGACAGCGCCATTCTTCCGTATTCAGTACCATCGGCGAGCTCAACGGGGTGCAGACAGGTGTCGCAATTGCCACACGGCGCGATCTGCTCTCCGAAGTATGCGAGTAAAGCGCGCCGCCGACATGTTGGGGACTCGCAATAGCCAATCAGCGCGGTCAGTCTTTGGTGCTCCCGACGCTTGCGGTCTTCTCCGGCATCTTCCTGGTCGATGAACATCCGACGCATACGCATGTCATCGAGTCCAAACAGCAGATGGGCCTCGGCTGGCTCACCGTCTCGGCCTGAGCGACCAATTTCCTGATAGTATGCCTCAATGGACCCGGGCATATCTGCGTGCAGTACAAACCGGATGTCGGATTTGTCAATTCCCATGCCGAACGCGATGGTCGCCACTATGACAACCCCGGGTTCGGTCATGAAGATGTTTTGATTTTCATCGCGCTCGTCCTTATCCATACCGGCGTGGTAGGGCAGCGTGCGGTAACCCGATTGCGCAAGCAATGCCGCTGTACTCTCGGTTTTCTTTCGGGACAGGCAGTAGACGATGCCGCTTAAGCCCCGATGAGGTGCGAGAAAATCCAGCATCTGGTCAGTTTCTCCGACCTTGGCCGCAGCTGACAACATGATGTTGGGTCGGTCGAATCCCTGAACATGAACCGAAACGTCACCTGCGAACAGGCGTGTCACAATCTCTGAACGCGTGACTTCGTCGGCCGTCGCCGTTGTCGCAAGAATCGGCGTATCCGGAAACAGTTCGTGCAGTTGAGACAACTGAGCATATTCCGGACGAAAAGCGGGGCCCCACTGAGATATGCAGTGCGCCTCATCGACCGCGATCAGGGTCAGATGTCGCGGTCTGAGAAATTCCAGCATTGGTTCTGTCATCAGTTTCTCAGGCGACAGATACAGCAACTTGAGCGTACCGGATTTCAAACGCGACCATACGGCGATTTTGGTTTGCTGATCACTCGACGAATTAATTGAATCAGCGTCAACCCCGGCCAGCTTAAGGGCGCTGACCTGGTCACGCATCAAGGCAATCAATGGAGAGACTACGATGGTGAGTCCATCGCCCATCAGAGCGGGCACCTGGTAGCAAAGAGATTTTCCCGAACCGGTTGGCATCACAGCCAGCACATTTTGACCTTGCGTCAGCTTTTCAATCACCGTTTCCTGGTTAGGCCTGAACGAATCGTAGCCAAAAACCTCGCGCAATATTTCGTGCCGGCGTTCTGAATGATGGAGCAATGTGGCGTCTCCTGTTTTGTAACCAATCACTCCAAGGTCGAATACCTTGACGCGCTCTTAGCGCAATTGACATTGAAGTGGTGGTGACATTGTACGCGGTTGCAGATACAGCAAGGTTGGATTGCTGGATTCATTGAGTTTCAATTCTTGATTCGCAGACCTTCACCAGCCAATTTTCGAGTTGGTTTGACATACTGATACGCCGGTGCCAGCAGGTTATTCTGACATGCCGGCATCGCACGGTAACGTCGCTCCTTCTCCCTTCGGTCACCTTGGCGCAAGTGTATAATGCTCTGTCCAATTTCCTTGAATGCGAATTGCTCGTCCGATCGAACAATTTGCGATAACAACGCACCGACGACCCAGTGGAAGAAACGAACCAGACTGTCAAATTTACCCAAATGAAAGAAGGGTCATTTGACGACTACCAATTGCTTCACGGTCTTGAGCGGGATTTCTCAAAAAAGACCGCTGACCGCGTGCTTGAGCACTTGCTGGCGCTTGACAACAGTTTCTCCGGATACAAGGTTTCCAGACTGGAACACGCCCTTCAGTCCGCCACCCGGGCGTGGCGGGACAATGCCGGCGAGGAGATGACCGTAGCGGCCCTGTTGCACGACATAGGGGATATTCTTGCTCCGGAAAATCACAGTGAGATGGCGGCCGCATTGCTTCGTCCCTATGTATCGGAGAAAACCTATTGGATCTTGAAGCATCATGGAGTTTTTCAGGGATACTACTTTTTTCATCACCTGGGCGAAGACCGAAATGCCCGCGATCTGTATAAGGACCACGAACACTACCAGGCCTGCGCTGATTTCTGCGAAAACTGGGACCAGAACAGCTTCGACCCTGACTATGATTCTCTTCCGCTTGAGTTCTTCGAACCCATGGTCCGGCGAATTTTTGACAGGGTGCCATTCGGCGAACATGCCGGGTGACATCAGGCAATCAACCAACTTATTCAACAACTGATTCAAATCATATGACTACTTCATTCAGCGATCGAGACGGTGTCATCTGGAATGATGGAAAATTGGTGCCTTGGCGCGAGGCAACCGTTCATGTGCTTACGCATTCACTGCATTATGGCGTCGCGGTATTCGAAGGTATCCGGGCATACAAGACTGACAAGGGTCCAGCAGTATTTCGGTTGCAGGACCATACCGACCGGTTCATGAACTCCGCGCATGTCATGCGAATGGACATGCCGTTTGACCGGGATACCCTCAATGAGGCCCAGTGTACGGTGATTCGGGAAAACAATCTTGAAAGTTGCTATATCCGGCCAATCGCATTCTATGGTTCAGAAGGCATGGGACTGCGGGCGGACAATCTGTCGACTCACGTGATGATCGCGGCCTGGGACTGGGGCGCGTATCTGGGAGCCGATGGACTTGCAAACGGAATCAAGGTCAAGACTTCCTCCATCGCACGGTTGCACGTCAATGCGCAGATGTGCAGGGCCAAGGTCTGCGGACACTATACCAACTCTATTCTGGCACTTC
Organism: Acidiferrobacterales bacterium; assembly: GCA_028820695.1. NCBI lineage: Bacteria > Pseudomonadati > Pseudomonadota > Gammaproteobacteria > Acidiferrobacterales > Acidiferrobacterales bacterium. The sequence continues at coordinate 27,876 of JAPPIB010000027.1, forward strand.
GGGAGGCGATGGAATATGGGGCCGAGGAAGCGATGCTGCTCGATACCGATGGCTTCGTCATGGAGGGTTCGGGTGAGAATCTGTTTATCGTGCGTGACAACAAGGTACTGACCCCCGACCTTGCCTCGACACTGGAAGGAATAACCCGGTTGACAGCAATGCAGCTACTTGGTGAAATGGGCTATGAGGTACACGAAAGACGAATCACGCGCGATGAGGTCTATATTGCCGATGAGGCATTTTTTACCGGAACCGCGGCAGAAATCACACCGATCCGAGAGCTTGATGGAAGACTGATCAGTGGTGGCGAACCCGGACCGATCACGCTTGCGCTGCAAGCCAAGTATTTTGACGTGGTGAAAGGCCGGAGCGAAGAGCATCAGCATTGGCTGACGTACGTTTGATGGGTGATGTGATGAGTTCGGATAGTTATCAGCCCAAACAGGGTGAGACTGCAAATTCACAGATGCTGATCAAGGTCACTGAAGCGGATCTCCCTCTGCACTGTCCGTCGGAAGGTATGAGACTGTGGGATTCACATCCGCGCGTATATCTGCCGATCGAGAAAGAAAGCAGTGTGCTTTGTCCGTATTGTGGAACTCACTACGTTCTGGTCAAGTGAGAGACCGCCTCGCCGCCAGGTACCCAGATATCCATTGGAAGTTCATGTCCTGACATCTTCCGTCAGGTTATGCCATCCAGCATCAACTGAACGGAATCGGTGAACGCGGTCATGTCTTCAACAACTCTGGTTCGGAAATCCGATCCGATTGACGATCGCTTCCAGCATTACAGAAAAGCACTCGCTGAGCGGGGTGTACGGTCCAGATTGTTCCAAAACGATGTGAGCATCTGGCGCGACATTCTCGGGTCAGCCGAATCCGCGCACTGTGCCGACTGGACGGATTCCCTGAGGCGTTCGATGTCGACAGTCTCCGAGGTTCCCCGGCTTCGTGCGGATTGTGAAACCGTCGTTCTGATAGGAATGGGAGGGGCGAGTCTGTCGACAAGAGCATACTCAAGTGTGTTCGGATATGCGACGGAGATCCAATTACAGGTTGCAGACAGCACATCACCGGAATTTCTCCGTCCGATTCTTGACAATGCTGCCTTGCCAAACAGGTTTTACGCGATCGCGAGCAAGTCGGGCGGCACTATTGAGACTCTCGATATCGCAAGAAGCCTGCATGAATGTGTTGGCGCGTCTGACAGGTTCTGCGCCATCACAGATCCGGCACCGAATCCCTTGAGAGAGTGGGCGCAAGACAAAGAAATTCCGGTGTATTCCTCGGACCCCTTTGTGCCCGGACGGTACTCGGCACTCAGTACACTCGGTCTTTTGCCGATGAAACTGCTCGGACATGATCTTGAAGGAATTAGAGCCGGCTTCGATGAATTTGTCGAAAACATGTTGGATGACAGCTCAAGCGACAGTCAGAAGGTAGACGAAACGGCGGCTGTACTGGCTTCACTCGTCTGCGAACCCGGCAGTCGACTCATGCTTGAAGCCGAAATTCATTTGCTGCCCGTACTGCAATGGGTTGAACAGATTGTCTCGGAGAGTCTCGGCAAGTCCGGTCTGGGCATTCTTCCGGTGATCAGAACTGTCCAGGCAGGGGGCACGCCGAGAAGTCGGGTGAGGTCGAACGCGGTATTGGAAAATCAATACAACTGTCCGATAGACGATTGCGAGCTGACCGAACCGAGACAGATTGCAAGGTTTTTCATGTTTTGGCAAACCGTCATCTCCATGACAGGGAGTCTCGCGGGAATTGATCCATTTGGCCAACCCGATGTCGAGCAAAGTAAACGCAAGGTCCTGGAAATCCTTCGAACGCGAGATGCGCACACTGGGTACGCCGAGGCCCCGGATCAGGCAGTTGAGGAAACGGAAATGTCGGCTGACGCGATACGGTCGACATTGCAGCACATAAGAGAAAACGCGCGAACTCACGACTATATCGCATTGCTGGCATTCGCTGAGCCCAGCGGCGAAATGCTGGAATTGCTTACACAGCTGCAAGCAATTTCAGGTAAACTTACCGACCTGACAACAGTGCTGAACTTCGGTCCACAGTACCTGCACTCTACCGGCCAGTTTCATAAAGGTGGCCCCAGTAGCGGTCACTATCTGACGATCGGCGCCGAGGAAAGTGTTGACTTGTCGGTCAGTGAGCGTCCCTATACGTTCGGTCAGCTGTTCGATACCCAGCTTCACGCGGACATGGAGGTCCTCAGTCAGTCCCAACGCCCGGTTCACTATTTGACGCTCAAGCAGCCCGTGTCGAAAAATTTGCGCGAAGTCATCGAGCAACTCCAGAACTGACAAGACCGATTGAATCCAACGAAAACCAAATGACATGTCATCAATAAGCCTGAGCCAACTGCTGAATATCGTTGCGGACACCGGTGCCGACCTGTTCAGAAAGTCGTCGACGAAGAAAACCACGCCTGCCATGTTGAACTCATGGTGCGAGGAATTGCTTTCCGCAGCAGGGGAAGCGTCGGGCATCACGCTCGCCCGACAGATCGTGAATGGCTACGCCACATTGCCAGACAAGGAAAAGATCAAGTTTTTCAGGTTCTTGAATAAGAACTACGAAGTGGATGCCGACGAGATTCTGAAACTTGCGAATGACTTCCATGCCACACACGACGCTCGCAGTTACACCTCACTGGTTTCAGCGGTCGAGTCCGGGAGGCAGGAAATTTTCCGGAGAATCAATCAGGCGCCGGACGGAATCTCGACATTGGTTGCGATGCGTCGCGATCTGCTGCACCTCAAACTTGAGGACCCGAGCCTCGCCTTGGTGGAGAATGATCTGGCCCACCTTCTGAGTTCATGGTTCAACAAGGGATTCTTGACTCTGCGCCGGATTGACTGGAACACGCCCGCAGCGATTCTCGAAAAGGTCATCCAATACGAAAGCGTACATGAGATAAAAGACTGGCGGGACCTGCGCGGTCGACTGGCCGCGGATCGCATGTGCTTCGCGTTTTTCCATGGCAACATGCCGGACGAACCGATCGTATTTGTGGAGGTCGCACTCGTCAATGGCATGTCAGAATCAATTGAGGCGCTGATCGACCGGGAACGCCGCGAGACGAACCCCGCCAAGGCCGATACTGCGATCTTCTATTCGATCAACAACTGCCACGAAGGATTGATCGGGATTCCTTTTGGCAGCTTTCTCATAAAGCAGGTGCTTCTCGAAATCCGAGCTGAGTTCCCAAAAATAAGAACCTTTGCCACCCTGTCGCCCGTGCCCAAGTTCAGAAAATGGCTCAAGGCAACATTGGAGGACCCACAAGGTTGCCGTGTCTCGGACGATGAGAGAGCCGTGCTCAAACTGCTTGACAAGCCAGGCTGGAACGAAAATGAAACGACAGCTCAGCAACTCAGTCCGATTCTTCTTCGTCTGGCGGCGCGTTACTTCCTGAATGCAAAGTCCGGAAAGGAACCCTACGATCCTGTTGCCCGATTTCATTTGCGCAACGGCGCAAAATTGGCGCGGATAAACTGGCTCGCAGATCGGTCCTCAAACGGATTGCGGCAGTCTGCCGGAATATTGGTGAACTACGTCTACGATCCGGATGAGATCGTCAGGAATCATGAAGAGTACTCGGTCAATCAGACCATCGCGGCTGCACCGGCAATCAGGAAACTGGCGCGAAAACAAGCCGCCAGATGATCGGCTGCCAATCAATTCGGCAACCGGGAAACCGATCAGTCCAGTCCGTGCAGATAGGTTGCGAGATCCGCAATCTCCTGTTCGGTGAGACGAAAGGCGATGGTGTTCATCTCCTCGTTGACTCGTACCCCGGACTTGAAATCGCGTAACGAAGTGATCAGATAATTCTTGTATTGACCGGAAACTTTCGGGTAACGGGCAGGAATTCCATCTCCTGAAGGTCCGTGACACGCCATGCACGCAGGCACCGCATATTGCGTGAGACCACGCCTGTATATTTCGCGACCTCTATTGGCGGAGGCCAGATCAGACTCTCCGATACTCGCTTTGGAGAATTGGAACTGAGAGTAATAGGCATCGAGGTCCTGCATGTCCTGTTCGGTCAGATTCGTCATCATCCCCATCATCATCGCACTTTTGCGCTGACCGGACTTGTAGGCGGCCAACTGGCTTGCGATATAGCCTGGAATCTGGCCTGAAATCTTGGGAAAGTCAGGCGCGACACCGTTACCATCGGCACCATGACAGGCGACGCATGTAATGGATTTTTCCTTACCGGCTGCGGCATCGCCAGCTGCGAACGCCGGGATGGTCAGGCCCCAAAGGAGCCCGATTGACGAAATCAGGGTAAATAACTTCCTTAACATTGACAATCTGTGCTGCGTTGAAACTCCGAGTGTACGATCGACCGACTCTGACGATTGCCGCCAGAGTCTGGAATCACGCGCTAAATATATCATGTATGGGACATCGTCCATATAATTTAATGCCGCACCATTCTAAGTCATCGAAAAATTTGTCATGGTGAGAGGTTGTGACGCTAAATCTGAACAATGCCAGGTTCGTAACCGCGGCACACAAACCGTCGCAGTGGGTACAAGATCATGGCTGCGAGGTTGCCTTCGCAGGCCGGTCGAATAGTGGCAAGTCAACCGCGCTCAACGCCATTGTCGGGCACAGGCGGCTTGCGATCACCAGCAAGACACCCGGCCGCACCCAGCAGATTGTCTTTTTTCAGATCGACCCCGAGCACCGACTCATTGATCTCCCCGGCTACGGCTACGCCAAAGTTCCCCCCGAAGTTCAGCGGCACTGGGCTGGCGTCATCGAACGGTTTCTTACAACACGACGCAGTCTGCAGGCGATGATCTTGACTATGGACATCAGACATCCTCTGAAGCAATTGGACACTCAGTTGCTCAACTGGTGCATTGAATCGGCAGTGGACGTTCATATCCTGTTGACAAAGGCGGATAAATTGTCCAAGTCGAAACAGGCAAATGCAAAAAGAACTGTTGAGGACGAGTTCAAGGGTGTATCCGGTGTCTCCGTGCAGGTTTTTTCAGGCAGAACCGGGTTGGGAGTTGAGCAGGCGCGAGCGCGGGTCATTTCGCTGCTCAGGAACGACTCGACGGGATAAGGGTCCGTTATTCGTGGGCCTGTGCCCAGTTCATGCCAATCCCGGCATCCGCAACCAGCGGTACCAGAAGCTGTGTTGCATTCTCCATGAGTGACTTTACGTTTTCGCAAACCGACTGCTGTTCGGATTCGGCGACTTCCAAGACCAGCTCGTCGTGGACCTGCATGATCATGCGGGATGACGGTGCGTTGTCCGCCAGCCAGCGATCCACCTCGATCATTGCCAGTTTGATGATATCGGCAGCTGTTCCCTGAAGTGGCGCGTTGATCGCAGTCCGTTCCGCGTGCTGGCGGCGGCCGTACTGCTTCGAGTTGATGTCGGCCAGATACAGACGACGACCGTAAATGGTTTCAACATAACGATCGCGGCGCGCTTTTTCGCGTGTCGAGTCCATGAATTCCCGAACTTTCGGATAGCGGGTGAAATACTGTTCGACGTAGTCGTTCGCTTGGTTGACCTCGATCTGAAGTTGACGTGAAAGCCCATATGGCGACATTCCATACATCAATCCGAAATTAATCGCTTTCGCATGCCGCCGCTGATCAGCACTGACCTCATCGATGGTGATGTCAAACACCTCCGATGCGGTGAATCTGTGCACATCCTCTCCTTTTTCAAACGCATCGACGAGCCCCGGATCCTCAGATAGATGCGCCATGATGCGAAGCTCAATCTGGGAGTAATCGATCGAAACCAGCACAAATCCCGGTTCCGCTATGAATGCCTCCCGAACCCGTCTGCCTTCGGCAGTCCTGATCGGTATATTCTGAAGATTGGGGTCCGATGAGGACAGTCGACCGGTCGCAGCAACCGCCTGGTGATAGGAGGTGTGTACCCGTTGGGACTTTGCGTCGATCATTTCCGGAAGCTTGTCTGTATAGGTGGATTTCAGTTTGGCGACACTTCGATGCTCAAGTATCCATCGGGGAACATCATAGCGCACCGCAAGATCGCTGAGAACTGATTCAGAAGTGGATGGCTGTCCGGTTGAAGTCTTTGCGGCAATTGGCAGTCCCAGGGTTCCAAACAGGACCTCTCCAATCTGCTTCGGTGATGCAATATTGAACTGGATCCCTGCACCGGCAAAGATTCTCTGTTCGATCGACTTCATTTCACTGTGAAGTTCAGCGCTTTGACGAGCCAGTGAATCCTGATCGATCTTGACACCATGTCTTTCCATTTTCAGCAGGACCGGCATCAACGGCATGTCGATCTTCTCAAATACGGTCTGAAGGCCGGAACTCGATTCGATTTTCGGCCAAAGTTTCTCATGCAATCGGTAAGCGATATCAGCATCTTCTGCCGCATAATCGGTCGCGGTATCGATCTCGACGCGATCAAATGTGAGCTGATTCTTCCCCTTTTTGCCGGCAACGCTCTCAAATTTGATCGTTGTGTGGTCGAGATACTTCAGTGCCAGATTATCCAGGCCGTGCCGGGAAACGGCGGTACTGTTCAGGACGTATGACTCAATCATTGTGTCGAACAGTCGGCCTTTGACTTCCAGACCGTATTTGGCAAGAACAACCGCATCGAATTTCAGGTTCTGGGCGACTTTCGATATTTCAGGATTTTCGAAAACTGGCTTGAGCTGCTCGAGCACGCAGTCCCGGTCCAATTGTTCCGGCACACCGGGGTAGTTATGGCCGACCGGTATGTAAAAGGCCTCGTTCGCCTGCATGCTGAACGACAGGCCGACCAAGTGCTCATGCCTCATGTTGAAGCCCGTTGTCTCGGTATCGAAGGCGAAAATCTCGCATCGTGAAAGTCTTTCAACCAGATCGGTCAGCGCATCGGCAGTCATCACTGCGTGATTTGTCGCGGACTGTGGCGGTGAACCCTGGCGGCAGTTTAACATTCTGGCTATCTTTTGAGGGTATCACATTGTGATTTTGGCTCAATTTTAGCCGGAATCTGCCTCTTTTCGCCTCCTTTTCGGCGTTTATGGACATATATCATGCTTAAAATGCCGTGCTTCAGAATTGTAGTGTCATCTTCGTATTTATCCCCTTCCATTCGCCGCTCCCTTCCCCAAAAATACACCCCCATGTTCATCCGCAAAAACCAAAACAGGCACCCGCCCAGACGGCTCTACCAAACACAGCTACCGCCTGGTGTCGAGAATATCCGTGCCGGCGATAAAATCAAACAACAGCCAGTGCCGATGCGGACCAGGCTGCGATTTACAAAGCTATGGGCATCGCCCCTCCGCCCCGCAAGCTTCACACAACAATCGTTTAATTCGTTCTGCCGAATAATCCACCGGCTGTAAAATAGTCGGTGGATTCCTGTTTGTAGTGCCACCCCATTTTTTTACAATCAAAATATCAACCACTTACGTCACCGAATGTTAAACTTCAGCTGGGCGGACTCCAACTCCGCCAGCCACGAACTGAACTCAAGATCCGAGTAGATTTCGTGCAGACGATCCGCATCGATAGCGGATTTGACAAAACTACCCAGATCGAACTCAACGTCGACATCGGTTTTCAGGGTGACCAGCTGTCTTGCGAGGGCCAGTTGCTGCAGGGAGTTTCGAAGGTTGTCGCCGGCTTTACCGGTGAAACTGTCGGCGTTGTCGACAATGCTGTCCAGTGAACCGAATTTTGCCAGCCACGTCGCCGCAGTCTTTTTACCGACGAGCGGAACTCCGGGAATATTGTCGGACGAGTCGCCCACGAGAGAAAGATAATCAACTATCTGGTCCGGCCTCACGCCGAATTTCTCCTCAACCTCAGAAGGGCCCAGCATCATTCCTTTCGGCTGGTCCAGTATGGCTATGTTATCGGTGACCAGTTGGGCAAGGTCCTTGTCACTGCTGGCGATGAGCGTTTGCAGTCCGGACTTCGCAGCTTCGACGGCAAGCGTGCCGATCACATCGTCCGCCTCGACCCCTGTGATGGAAATTGACTTGATTCCCATTGCCACGACCAGTTCGCGTACGATCCCATACTGGGTACGCAGATCGTCCGGCATCGGCGGGCGGTTGGCTTTGTACTCGGCATAGATGTCATCCCGGAACGTCTTTCCTTTTGCGTCAAAAACAACGACGAGGTAGTCGGGAGAATAATCCCGGATGATCCCATTGAGCATGTTTGCCATGCCATAGACAGCACCTGTGGGCCGTCCGTCTGCTGTATTCAGATTGAAGGCGTGAAACGCACGATACACATAGGCTGTGCCGTCAACCAGAATGATTGTTGGATTCTGTTTTGTCAATGCGGTGGTCCGTCGGAAAAATACTGTTGGGCTGCACGATGATTATCTTATAGTTCTTCAATGCGCCGTCGGCCGACCGATACGCTGGCTTGAGCATGGCTGTCGCAGCCAATATAGTTCGATCTCATCGAGTTCGTCGCTCGGTCTGCCTAACATAATAAAATATTCAAATCGTTCAGATTCATAAATCACTCCAATGTCAGACTCAATGATCAGCGTCGCAAATCTCACGAAACGGTTCGGTCAGACCGTTGCGGTTGATGACCTGACATTTTCTGTGCGCAGGGGGGAGGTGCTCGGCTTTCTCGGACCGAACGGTGCAGGCAAGTCGACCACGATGAAAATGATTGCCGGCTTCCTCGACCCTGATCTCGGTTCAGTACACATCGAGGGCATTGCAATGGCGCATGATCCTATCGAAGCCAAGAAACGACTCGGGTATCTCCCCGAAGGCATTCCGCTTTACGGTGACATGACGGTACAGTCGTTTTTGACCTTTATTGCCAGAATTCGCGGCATTGGCAATTCACAAATTGCAAATCGGATCGCTGAGGTGATCACCGACGTCCAGATCGGTGATGTGCTCGAACAGCCGATTCATACGTTGTCAAAAGGCTACAAGCGCAGAGTCGGGATTGCACAGGCTTTGCTGCATGACCCCCAGGCTTTGGTGCTCGATGAACCAACTGACGGATTGGACCCGAATCAGAAAGATCAGATCGCGGCCCTGATCGGAAAGATCTCCCGGAAAAAAGCGATCATCCTGTCCACACACATCCTGACTGAAGTGGAATCGGTCTGCAACCGGGTGATGATCATCAATCAGGGAAAGATTGTAGCGGACCAGCCGCCTGCAACCATGGTTGAGGCGTCACAGTTGCACAACTCGGTTCAGCTTCGGTTGAGCGGATGCGATTCTCAGGCGGTCAGGCAACTCCTTTTGGGTATTGATGAAGTTGCAGACGTGTTGTATAACAAAAACAATGATTCGTTTCGATTGATTTCCAAAACCGGTCGTTCGCTGGTGGATCAGGTGTGGCAGGTAGCGGAGTCAAACGGCTGGGATGTACGAACACTGTCTGAACAGAAAGGGAAACTTGAGGATGTATTCCGTCAGCTCACGGGCAAACGATAATCCTGGCTCAACCTGGTTTCGATCGGGCTGCGCTTTGGCGTTGTTCTTGCTGGCGGCCGCACCGGCTCATTCCGATCAGGGCGGCACGCTGGTCGATGAGGTTACAATCTCCAGTCAGCCTGCAGTCGTGAGCGGTGAGACGATCACCATTGCCGATGACGTCCAATCGACCGCGATCGTAAGTGAGCCTGCCGATACCGACGAATCCTCCGGCAATATAACCTACACCGAGTACCGGTATGGCGCCTCGACAGTCAGGGAATTTCGATCCGGCGATACATTGATGTATATCGAAATCACGCCGGACAACGGCCCTGCTTACATCATCAACCGAACCGGCGATCAGAACCCCGGGTCAACCCGAAAACGATCTGGCATGGTTGTCACAAGCTGGTGATGACAGATTCCGTCCGTACCGGTGTTTATGTCGGCGAAAACCTGAAGCGCTACGGCTTCCCCGCCGGTCATCCGTTCGGTGTGGACCGCCACGATGCATTCTGGAATGAGGCGGTCCGAATCGGATTGGACAAGCAGGTGGAAGTTCTCACACCGGTAGCCTGTGCCGAAGACGATCTGCTTCGCTTTCATGACCCTGGCTACGTGGAATTCCTCAAACGGAAATCCAAACAGGGCACCGGTTATCTGGATGGCGGCGACACGCCGGTATTCCCCGGTGTGTTTGAAGCGTCATCCTACGTTGTGGGCAGCGATCTTGATGCGATCGACAGAATGATGAAAGGTGAGCTCAGCCGGATATTCATTCCGATTGCCGGGCTTCATCACTGCGGGCCCGCTTCGGCAGCCGGGTTTTGTGCGATCAGTGATCTTGGCGTCGTGATCCAAACCTTGCGCGAGCGCTATGGCATCCAGAGGATTGCGTATGTGGATATCGATGCCCATCACGGTGATGGCGTGTTCTATGCATTCGAGTCAGATCCTGATGTCATCATCGGCGATATTCACGAGGATGGACGATTTCTGTATCCAGGTACTGGATTCGCTTACGAGACCGGCAAGGGCGAGGCCGCGCAGACGAAATTGAACATACCGGTGATGCCGGGCAGTCGCAACGACGTATTTTTTGAGTCGTGGGGGAAGATTGAAGAGTTCATCCGTGCGTTCAAACCGCAGTTCATCATTTTGCAAGCGGGCGCTGACAGTATCGCCGGCGATCCGATCACGCATATGGAGTTTACCCCCGAAGCCCACGGACACGCATGCCGCAGGCTGTGTCAGATCGCTGACGAATTCTGCGAGGGCAGAATCATAGCGACGGGCGGTGGCGGATACAACAGGCGCAATATCGCACTCGGCTGGTGCGAAGTTCTGCAGGCAATGGTTGACAGCGCCTAGCCGCAACATTGTTGTCGGGTGGTTTCTGACAATTGAACCAGTCTCAGCGAACACACATGACAGCCAGATTCCGTGGTGATTCTCAAGTCCAATTGCTGTAAAATTCCTATCCCGTCAATCCTCCGATGCCAAAGCGGAATAATGTGAGATATCGGATCTTGTTTCGTGCCTGGAACTGCCGGATTTCGCAACCTGTTTCGGGTCGCGATTGATCAGTACCAGACCTTGATTTCCACAACGCACCTGGACGCGAGAATAAATTGTCTCTTCTAGTCAGTCCCCTGAACAGTCTTCATCTGGAACTTGGCGCAAAAATGGGGCCTTTTGCCGGTTATTCCATGCCGATCTGGTATCCTGAGAAAATCATTGCCGAACATAACCACACCAGAACACAAGCGAGCCTGTTCGACATATCGCACATGGGACAATTCAGCGTTGTTGGTGCTGACGCAGCCAGAGTCCTGGAGGCTCTGATTCCGACTGACCTTATGGAATTGCCGTCTGGAAAAATGAAGTATTGCTGCCTTACCAACAACCAGGGCGGAATTCTTGACGATCTCATCGCGTCGAAATTGGGTGCGGACTACTTCGTGGTGGTGAACGCCGCCTGCAAGCAGCAGGATCTGAAACACTTGCGCGAGAACGTTGCGGCATCTTCAATCGTTGAACATTCTGAAAACGCCCTGTTGGCATTGCAAGGCCCGAAAGCCGAGCAGGTGCTGGCGGCGTTCAATCCTGACATTGCCGAACTTGAGTTCCTGACCATCGATAAGTTTGACTTAAACGGTGTATCGTGCACTGTGAGTCGTTCCGGCTATACCGGAGAGGATGGATTTGAAATCTCGGTAGCGGCACGCAATGCGGAAGAACTGGTCCGCAAGCTGCTGAAACAGCCGGGAGTCAAGCCTGCCGGACTCGGGGCGCGGGATTCGTTGCGGCTCGAAGCGGGACTGAGACTGTACGGACAGGACATGGATACCGCGACGACGCCTGTCGAGGCGGGTATCCATTGGACAATTCCAAAAGTCCGGCGTCTCGGCGGTGAGCGGGAAGGTGGGTTTCCTGGTGCCGATGTCATACTGAAGCAGTTGGACCAAGGGCCGACGCGACGCCTGGTCGGCCTGCGTCTGCATACCAAGGTACTAGCCCGCAGGGACACCAAAATCCTTTCGGCCGACGGTACCCAGATCGGCATCGTAACCAGCGGTATGCTTACGCCGACTGTGCAGATTCCGATTGCGCTGGGTTATGTCGAATTGTCACAGGCAAGCGTTGGGACAACCGTCAACCTTGAAGTTCGAAAATCCCTGGTTTCCGCTGAAGTCGTAAGATTACCTTTTGTCAGACATCAATATCGCACTGTTGCATAGATATCAAACATCCCTACTGGAGGGTATCAAAAATGAGTGAGATTCGATATACACAGGATCATGAATGGGTTCGGGTTGTTTCCGAGAATATTGTTGAAATTGGAATAACCGATTTCGCTCAGGACCAACTCGGTGATATCGTTTTTATTGAGCTTCCGCAAGTCGACGTCAGCGTTGATGCGTCGGATGAGATCGCGGTGATCGAATCTGTCAAGGCGGCAGCAGAGTTGAGATCACCCGTATCCGGTACGGTTGTGGAGAGCAATGAGGAATTGGAGGAACGACCCGAACTGGTCAATGAGAATCCGACCGAGGATGGCTGGTTTTGCAAGTTGGAGATGTCCAGTCCCGAAGAGCTGAACGATCTTCTCGGTGAAGACGAATATAACGAATACGTTGCCAGTCTTGAATGATTTTCGTTGTGTGGCTGTTCGCAATGGAGAAACACGATGACCGGCATGCCTGTGATGCGCCATAAAATCCCACAACTGCCATACCCAGACCGGAATTTCGATGTCTAAAGATCAATCCAATTTTTTACCGAACCTTGACCAATTGGAAGTCGAGAACGACTTCGTTCGTCGGCATATAGGCCCCGGGGCGCCTCAGATTCAGCAAATGCTGGAGGCGCTTGGCCTAAAGTCACTCGATGAACTGATTGATCAGACAGTTCCGCCGAATATCCGCTTCAATCAGCGCATGGATCTGCCAATACCCGAAGGCGAGAACGAAACAATCAGTTACATACGAAGAATGCGTGAACGCAATGTGGTCATGACCTCGATGATCGGCATGGGCTACCACGCAACGGTTCTGCCAGGGGTGATTCGAAGAAACATATTCGAAGACCCGGGTTGGTATACGGCATACACGCCTTATCAGGCCGAAGTCAGCCAAGGTCGCCTGCAGGCGTTGTTGATTTTTCAGGAAATGGTAGCTGATCTGACCGCAATGGATCTGGCCAACGCATCATTGCTTGACGAGGCGACGGCAGCGGCCGAAGCAATGACGATGGCACAGCGCATCGCGAAAGTAAAGTCAAGGAAGTTCCTGGTTTCCGACGACTGTCATCCCCAGACAATCGCGGTGGTCGAGACTCGCGCCCGGTCACTCGGTTACGACGTGGTAGTCGGTGATATCGAAGACCTCGTCGAGACAGAGAATAACTTCTTCGGCGTTCTTTTGCAGTACCCCGCGTCCAGCGGCAGAGTGTTTGACATTTCGAAAGTTGTGGACAGCGCACACTCCGCCAAGGCGATTGTCACGGTCGCGACCGATTTGCTCGCTCTTTGCCTGCTGAAACCACCGGGAGAGTTCGGAGCTGACATCGTCATCGGCAACAGTCAGAGATTCGGAGTGCCAATGGCGTATGGCGGCCCGCATGCAGCCTTTCTCGCAACCCGTTCGGAGTTTCGAAGAACAATCCCCGGTCGCCTGATCGGAGTATCGGTCGACTCCAGCGGTAAGCCCGCGCTTCGTATGGCTTTGCAAACCCGTGAACAGCACATTCGCCGAGACAAGGCCACCAGCAATATCTGCACCGCCCAGGTGTTACTGGCGGTGGTCGCCGGCATGTATGGCGCCTATCACGGCCCCGACGGCCTGACAGCCATTGCCGCAAAAGTTCACCGATTCATGCAGATCGCAGCAGAAGGAATTCGCCGGCTCGGCTACGAAACGGTACACGATAGCTATTTTGATACTGTGACCATCAGTGCGCACGGTCAGGCGCGGCGTATTGCGGCACGTGCCCGAGAAATCCGCATCAACCTGCGCGTTGTCAATGCCGACCAACTGGGGATTTCGTTTGACGAGACAACAAAAAGAGTACATCTGGAACGTCTGTGGAGTATTTTCGACACACACGCCAATTCGAGAATCACGATTGACCAGCTTGACGCTGAAATAGGCGATTCCATCCCGCAGGAACTGAGGCGAACCAGTGCGTTCATGACCCATCCGAATTTCAGTCAGTATCACTCCGAAACGCTGATGCTTCGCTTTATCCGTCAGCTTGGACAGAAAGACATTGCATTGAACCGATCCATGATTCCGTTGGGATCGTGTACGATGAAGCTCAACTCTACAACGGAAATGACCCCGGTCACCTTTCACAAGTTCAGTGCAATTCATCCATTCGCACCGCTGGATCAGACGCAAGGATATCACCAGCTGGTCGAAGAGTTGGAGGCCATGCTCTGCGAAATAACCGGATTCAGCGCGATTTCGTTCCAGCCAAACGCCGGCTCGCAGGGCGAGTATGCCGGACTTCTGGTAATCAAGCGCTATCTGGAAGAGCAGCGACAAGGTCACCGCAATATCTGCCTGATTCCGCAATCCGCACATGGCACGAATCCGGCCAGTGCCGCCTTGGCTGGAATGCGCATCGTTGTCGTGAAGTGTGATGATCAGGGCAACGTGCAAGTTTCGGACCTGGCTGAAAAACTGAAAAAGTACAGTGGTGAAGTGGCGGCCTTGATGATTACTTACCCATCGACACATGGCGTATTCGAGGAAGCGATTGTAGATATTTGTGACATGGTTCATCAGCACGGTGCCCAGGTATACCTGGACGGTGCGAATATGAATGCCATGGTTGGAATTGCCCGTCCCGCGGACATCGGTGCGGACGTCGCCCACCTGAATCTGCATAAGACATTCTGCATACCCCATGGTGGCGGTGGCCCGGGTGTGGGACCCATCGGCGTCAAACCGCATCTTGCACCCTATCTCCCGGATCATGCCGTCGTCGAAGGTGTAAATCCGTATGCCGGCAACAGGCAGACCGTGGGTACCATCTCGGCCGCACCCTGGGGATCGGCCGGTATACTGCCTATTTCCTGGGCTTACATTTCATTGATGGGCGCGAAAGGATTGCAGTTCGCCACCCAGATTGCGATTCTGAATGCAAACTACATGGCAATGAAGTTGGACCCCCACTTTCCGATTCTCTACAAGGGAAGAAATGGTCGGGTAGCCCATGAATGCATCGTGGACCTGCGACACATCAAGAAGTCGACAGGTATTACAGTTGAGGATGTCGCAAAACGACTGATTGATTTCGGGTTCCATGCACCGACAGTGTCATTTCCCGTGGCGGACACCATGATGATTGAGCCGACCGAAAGTGAAGCCATGCGTGAAATCGATCGCTTCTGTGATGCGCTGATCGCAATTCGCCAGGAGATCGATGACATTGAGTCCGGCAAGCTGGACCCTGACAACAATCCTCTGAAGAACGCACCTCACACATTCGACTTGCTCGTGCAGGATCATTGGGATTTGCCGTACTCCAGGGAACAGGCATTCTTTCCATTGAAGTGGGTATGGCATGACAAGTACTGGCCGCCGGTAGGTAGAATCGACAATGTCCACGGCGATCGCGAGTTGATTTGCAGTTGTCCGCCCATCTCTGCCTGGAGTGACGAGGGAGCAGCCGAGTCCGAAGCCGCCTAGACCACCATTGTGACCTTGGCGCGATGGTGAGCGACTTGCAGACCGGGTCGCCGACATGTCAGATGGCGAGATGACCGTCAAGGCCGAAAGTTTACGAATTCGTTCTTTGCATCTGCGCTGTTCAGCCTGATTCCAGCGCGACTCGACGTCATCGGCGACGCCGTTCGCGATGTTCTGTCACCGCTGGAAACACCGACCCGGTGACCCGAGAGACCGATGATGAATTGACGACTTCCCGACAGGATGCTCCGGCGATGTTCAGGTTGTCTGGCAAGACAAGCACGAATCAGCACCTGCCGATGGACTATTATTCCCCAGTACTGTTGGTTCATTTGTGGTCAAAACGGGTGAACCCCTCCATAATAGTGGAGCGGATTCGCCATTTTGAGGACATCTGCAAGATTGGTTGTTCGAAGTGTGATGTCATACCGCGAGGACTTTGCCGGCAAAGACGGCAGACCCTCAATTCTCTGGATGTGATGTCCAGTCTCACTGACACGTGACCTTGGTTGTTTCAAGTGAATATTGATTTGATAGAACTTTGGCATTCTCTGGACCGACTGCCGTTTGTGTTCAGCATAACTGTTTATGCGCTGGTCTTGACGACGGTCGCCGCTTTCCTTGTCATTCCTGTCGTGCTGATGTTTCGCTCTGAGCCACATCAGATCATCCGCAGTTTTCAAGCTGACAGGGAAGTTGCGAAATCGATGGATGGATATCGAAGCGCTTTGCAGCGGACTGCCTCCTGCCTCACGCTGTTCAACACAGTGATCGGTCGGTTTGTGGCATGGCTGGTGCTTTTCATGACGTTGATGCAGTTTGTGGTCGTCATCATGCGCTACGTTTTCACCTACGGGTCGATACAGATGCAAGAGTCGATCTGGTACATGCATGGCCTTTTGTTCATGCTTGGTGCCGGCTACACGCTGGCAAAAGAGGGACACGTCCGACTTGACGTGTTTTACCGCGAGATGACAGAACGAACCAAAGCCTGGATCAATCTTGTCGGCTCGGCGATATTGCTGCTTCCCTTCTGTATCGTGAATTTCGACTTTGCGTGGTCATTTGTTCTCAATTCCTGGGCGGTAAGGGAAGGTTCTGCCGAAACGGCGGGACTGCAGTACATTTACCTGTTCAAGACGGTCATTCTCGTATTTTCGGTCCTGCTCGTCATTGAGGGCATCTCATTGGCGGTCCGCAGTGTTTTGCAACTCACGGCCCCTCCCGATAAATCGTCCCGACATCGGGCACTCGAATGATTGCGTTACTGACAACACCTGAATTCCTGTGTGCGGCACTGTTCGTTTCGGTGATCGTGCTTTTGCTGTTCGGTTTCCCGGTGGCATTCAGCCTGGCGGGCGCCTCATTGCTTTTCGCATTTGTCGCCGCCGCATTCGGGTTGTTTGATCTAGCCTATATCTCCGCCTTGCCGCAGAGAATATTCTCGATCATGCGCAATGAGGTGCTGGTCGCTGTACCTCTTTTTGTGTTTATGGGAGTGACTTTGGAGAAGTCGAAAATTGCCGAAGAACTGCTGGATAACATGGGCAGACTGTTCGGCAGCATACGAGGTGGCCTGGGATATTCGGTATGCATAGTCGGCGCTTTGCTCGCCGCGTCGACCGGCATCGTGGGTGCAACTGTTGTCACGATGGGACTGCTGTCTTTGCCGACCATGCTGCGTCGCGGCTACAGCCCATCATTCGCTTGCGGCTCCATCTGCGCGTCCGGCACACTGGGCCAGGTCATACCACCTTCGATTGTCCTGGTTCTTCTGGGCGATCAACTGTCAACCGCATTCCAGCAGGCACAGTTTTCGAAGGGAAATTTCTCACCTGCCGCACTATCGGTCAACGACCTGTTCGCGGGCGCACTGATTCCTGGTCTTGTACTCGTCGGCATGTACATCATTTACCAGATCTTCATTGCGATCACCCGTCCTGACGCCTGCCCGGCAGTCCCGCGTGATGAGATTACGACACTAGAAGACAAAACCATGCTGAGAACGATGGTGTCGACACTGTTCGCACCGCTGGCCCTGATTGTCGCGGTGCTAGGCTCGATCCTGGCCGGATTGGCCTCACCCACCGAGTCCGCCGCCATGGGCGGGATTGGCGCACTGATGATGGCCGGCTACAAAGTGGATCCAGGACGCGGACGTCTGATCGCGACTGGCGCAATCTGTCTCGCGGTCATGCTGCTGATAACGTTGCTGTTCGATCTCAGGATGCAAAGACAGACGCTTACCGCGATGGAGTGGACAGCGGTGTTCGTGGCTCTGGTTTGCGCGCTGGGACTGGTGCTGGGAATTCTCACCGCGATATTGCGTGTTTACGGCACGCGGGACCGGAAGGGTGATTCCATCTTACCGCAAATCATGCAACAGACCCTGATCGTGTCGACCATGGTTTTTGTGATCCTGATCGGAGCATCAATGTTCTCGCTTGTATTTCGGGGTCTGAACGGCGATGAGGTGGTTGAGGCCGTGCTGCATAACCTGCCAGGCGGAACGCTGACCGTCCTGTTGCTGGTCATGCTGGTGATGTTCCTGCTGGGTTTCATCCTCGACTTTTTGGAAATTATTTTTATCGTCGTGCCGATCGTGGGTCCGGTACTGCTTCAGATGGAGATTGCACCCGGTGTGCCGATGAATCCGGTGTGGCTGGGCGTGATGATGGCCGTCAACATTCAGACTTCATTTCTGACGCCACCTTTCGGTTTTTCTCTTTTTTATCTTCGCGGTGTGGCACCTTCATCGGTCCAGACCATGCAGATCTACAAAGGCGTCATCCCCTTTGTACTGATACAGTTGCTGATGTTGGTGGCGCTTTGGTTCTTCCCGGCTCTTGCGACATGGTTGCCGAGCGCGATATTCGGGCCTTAGTCGATCGCCAATTGAGCCGGTGTCCTGTCAGCGGTTCAGAACAGCGGCGCATGAGCCGCGACCAAGGCCACCTGAATTTCCCGAATCAATTTTGTAGTTGCCTGACCGATCAGGTCGAGTTGGATGATCTGGTCGATCCGGGGCCGCAATCGGGCAAGCTCTGCCTGGCCGATCAGTGCGCGAAGCATATTACTGGCATCCAAAAGACATAGCAGGACGATGTCTTCCTGATCCGGAATCTCATCGCTGTACAGAAGGTTCAAGACACGTCGCTTGCTCTCTCTTTCAACAGTGTCGTCGATCGTCGAATAGGACTCGGTTTTGACCAGCCATAAGATCTTTTTTTCGGTCCTGCCTAAAATGCCTCTTTCGATCAACCGGTTGATACTGTTTTCGAGAAGGTCCCCGCCCTCGTCGGCGATGGCGTTGACCCAGTACTTCGAGTCCTGATTATTTTCGGCACTGCTGATTTTAGCCAGCACGCCATCAAGAACCGGTTCACCGGTCGGGTCTGTATTGATGACGAAAAATGAATGAAGATCGTTGTCTACCCTGTTTCGGATAGCCAACTCCATCAATACGGCGCCGGCAAGAACGAAATGCAGTGTCAACTGGGGAACTTGGATCAAAGTTCCCTTTTTTTCGTCCAGTAGCAGAAGCAGGACCTCTTCCGCGATAGTAACATTTCTACTTTCGGTGCTGTCGCTCAAGATTGCAACTCCATATGAGGCGTGTATTCCAAGTTCAATTGCAATGCCTTATTTTGATTGGCCTGACTAATTTTAAGTCGAACAATTGCCCAAATGCAAATTTGGCAAATTTTCGGGGCGAATTTGTGCGGTTAATGTATTATTTTGACTGATTGAGCTGACGCAGTCGCGCTCAGACCGGATACACCTCACTTCAATGGTGTAATGGTGATTTGACCGCACAAAAATGAATCCGCGCAGCGCAAAGACGGACCGGAACCACAGCATGACAGATTCGGAATCGCATTTGAACAACGGCGAAGTATCCGAAATTGACAATGTCAAACGAGTTTTCTTTGACGGATATTGGATACGCTATTACAGCCCGCCCCAGGAGACCTGGACAGCAAAAAAGAATTTGATTTCCGGACTGACGAGAAGAACGTTCCACCATACAGAACCCGGAATCAACACGCCTGGAGAAAATCTTGAGCGTGCCAGGCTGGCCTATGAGGAGGCGGAGTCAAAACAGGAGAAACGGGTTAACGCAGCGATGCTGGCAGGCGCCCTCTTCAACCGGGCGACCGACATCATTACATCGGTGGTGGAGCTTGAGGACAAAGGTGTCCACATCAGTCTGGACAACGAATTGGTGAAGCAGTGCGGCGAGTGTCTTTCCGAGGCGATGGAATTGGGAAAGTCGGTTCGACATATCAGCGGCAACGAGGGGATCGACGAGTTGTGGGGAGAGCCGCTCAAGGCATTCTCGATGTCGACCGTCGATTTCTACGATTCCAGATACATCAAGATCGCACAGACAATGCGGGATATCGACCGAATCAATGACGTTCTGGTACAAACGCTGGAGTCCTTTGCGGAATTCGAAAATGCATGGCCGATACTGGATGACTATGCGCAATTCGCAAAACTCAACTGTGAAATCATGAAAACCGATCCGGACTATTTTTCCATCTGGCCGAAGTTTGTGAAGAGTTCCGAGCAGTTGCAGGAGTTGGTCGAGACGATTCTTGATGACAACAGAGGTCACATCGAGCAGGAAATTCTGGACGGCTGCCTGCTATTTGAACAGGGACGCAATCTGATCGCATACATATCAAGCGCGCGCGTTCCGATGCCGAAAACCATGAATCGTTTTTTTGATGACTGCGATGAGTTTTCGCACAACAGATATCGCGCACAGGGAGGAGGACAATGACTGCAACCGAACACAGACGAAACGCAGTGCGTTCCACAGTCGAACGCATCAGAAACATAGAGGCAACACTCGGAGTGACCACAACCGGACTTGAGCAGATCGAATTGCAGCTGCGAGAACTCGCGAGTCATACCGAGTGGTTCACAGAGAACGAGTTTCCAGCACCGCAACCCCGGTCCGAAGACTCGTCGTTCGTCTATCGAATTTCGGAAGATCCACAGGACAACCGATTTGCATTGTATATCCAGTCGGCGCGTGCGCCGACGAATACGCCTGCGCACAACCATGACACCTGGGCGGCGATCACCGGTATCCGGGGCGAAGAACTCAATCGGTTCTATCGGCGCAGCAACGGTGGAGTCGAAGTGGTCGGTTCGCACGTGGTGCGGCCCGGTTCCGGAGTCAGTTTTCTTCCGGATGATCTGCACTCCATTCATATCATCGACGACGAGACCGTTATCAATTTTCATATGTATGGACTTGGTCTGGAATATCTGACCGAGCGTGAATACTACGACAACACGACCGAAAGCTGGAAGAAGTTCAAGGATCGCAGCAATATCGTTGATGCAGGATACGTGACCCGATGAATCACGAGATCGGTGCGACGCAGCTCAAGCAGCGCATCCTCGCGCGTGAAGAGATTGCAATCATCGATGTTCGGGAACAAGGCATCTATTTCGACTGTCATCTTTTCTGGGCAACCAATATCCCCCTGAGCCGCTTGGAATGTCTGGTTCGTGACCTTTTGCCCCGGCGCAGCGTACCGATTGTCGTCTATGACAGCGGTCCGCCGGGCAAGGAAACAGCCGCTCGACGTGCACGTGATCGCCTGGTAGATCTGGACTACACGGATGTCAGTGTACTCAAGGGCGGAATCGATGGCTGGAAAGCTGCCGGTCTTGAGTTGTTCTCAGGATTGAATGTGCCCAGCAAGACTTTTGGGGAGTATCTGCTTGAGCAAAGAAAGCCACCCGAATTACTCGCCGAGACACTGCACGCCCGCCTGCAAGCGAATGATGATATTGTCGTATTGGATAGCCGTCCGATGGATGAGTACAACGAAATGAGCATTCCCGGTGCCATTGACGTGCCTGGAGCGGAACTGGTCTATCGGATATTCGAGGTGGCTCCAAATCCTGAAACCGACGTCGTCGTCAACTGTGCCGGCCGCACTCGCAGCATTGTTGGCGCCATGTCGCTGATCAACGCCCGGATTCCGAACAATGTCAGCCTGCTTAAGGACGGTACGATGGGGTGGCATCTGGCCGGGCTGCGACTGGATCATGGAAAGTCGCGGGAGGGTGCGCCACCATCGGAGGAAAATCTTTCCAAGTCGGTTGATGCCGCATACCAGGTTGCCGAGCGGTTTGATGTTTCCTTTGTGGACTATCCGACGTTGTGTGGATGGAAACGCGATCCCGAGCGGTCGCTGTATGTTTTTGATGTCCGCACGCAGCAAGAATTTGAGACCGCACATGTGATCGGATCAATTCATGCCCCCGGAGGCCAGCTGGTGCAGACAACCGATGAGTTCATCGCTGTTCGCAATGCCCGTACGGTACTGGTCGACAACAAGGAAGTGCGTGCGATCATGACGGCTTCATGGCTGATGCAGATGGGACATCACGATGTTCACGTACTCAAGGGTTCATTAGACGATATGGAACTTGAATCGGGAGCAAGGAAGGAACATGTCGCGGGCTATCGGCAGTTTGAGACGATCAGGCCCGGAGAGTTGAGAGCAGCATTGCAATCGGGTGAGAAGATGATGGTGGTTGATCTGTCCTCAAGCCGAAACTATCGGCAAGGTCATATTCCGCAAGCCCACTGGTGTATCCGGCAAAGGCTTGAGTCAGCACTCGTCTTTCATCAGCCGGTCGGGCTTTTGGTACTCACGTCTGAGGATGGTTTACTGGCACATCTGGCAGCCGCTGACCTGATCAGGTCAGATCCCAGACAGTTGATTCGCGTTCTCAATGGCGGCAATCACAGTTGGAAGGCTGCCGGCTTCCCCCTCTGCGATGGTATGGACAATCTGCTGACAGATGTGACTGATGTCTGGGACAAGCCGTACCATCATGAGACAAATCAGGAAGACAGAATGAGATCCTATCTTGAATGGGAAGTCCAACTCATGGAACAGGCCGATCGCGATGGTACTGTTGAGTTTTTCTGTTAGTTGATCGTTCGCGTGACGGATTCAGTCCGTGACCCCGACCAGGGTCTCTTTGACGATGAACTTGACCACATCCACCAAAGCCAGTTCGTTGGACCGGCCTTCAGAGATTGACTGGTTGTATATCGCCAGCTGCCGGTGGGCGCTCGTGCCCCGGTTGATTATGTTTCTGATATTCTTCACCTCCTTGACGCAATCAAAATACTGCGCGTCTTCGGCTGTCAATTCGATAATCTCCTCGGCCAGGTCCGGATAGTCAACAATCTTGCGCTGTCCGAAGTCAATCAGTCCGCGGTCAATACCATAACGTTGGGCGCGCCACCGGTTCTCCTGCACCAAAAACGCTGAATACTCCCGCCAGCGTTGATTCTGCAATCTCAACCGATGCAGCAATCTCAACCAGCACCGGTAAACACAGGCCACTGTGATTGCGTCTTCAACATTGGTGCACACGTCCGTCAATCGCGATTCAAGCGTCGGGTAGCGCCAGCTGGGTCGCAGGTCCCACCAAATTTTAGTGGCGTCCTCGATGATACCCAGATCAACCAGGATATTGACGTGACTCATGTAATCCGTATAGCTATGGAACTGCGGTGGCAGGCCGGTTCTCGGCAACTGATCGAAAACAGATACACGATAGGATTTCATTCCGGTATCCTCGCCCCTCCAGAACGGTGATGATGTACTCAGTGCGAGAAGGTGAGGCAGGATGTAGGAAGCTTGGTTCATCAGATCGATTCGCAGCTCGTCGTTTGGAATTCCCGCATGGACGTGCATACCGCTGATGTACAGCCGGCGCACGATCAGCTGCATCTGTTCGGCGAGGTCCAGATATCTTTCGTCATGGGTCAATTGTGTCGTGCCAAACGAAAACGGGTGGGTCGACGCGGCCATGATCAGGCAGTCATGCCTGCGGGCGATTTCGGCGATCGTGCCGCGCAGTCGCACGAGTTCCTGTCTGAGTTCCTGAGTGCTGGTACAGACGTTGGTGCCGACTTCAATCTGGCACTGCAGAAGTTCTTTGGCAACCTGGCCCCCGAGTTCTTTCGCACAATCTTCCATCAGGGCCGGAGGCATCTTGGAGACGAGGTTCAGGGTGCCGATGTCGACGACAAGGTACTCTTCTTCAATTCCGATGGTGAATTCAGGTGGATCGTTCACTGGATTATCCTGAGTGAAGGGTTAAATTCAACGTCCTGGTCAACATTCGAACCGGCATGACTGCGTCTTGAGGATCTGGTACTTTGATCTGTTCCCCCAAATGTCGGGTACGCGTGTATGGTCGATGCGTGAACCTGATGCATACACACTGAACGAACAGATATGCGAGATTATAACGCCCTCCCGGATCAGGGTCGATTCAGCGCGGAACCGCGTCAAGGCAAATTTATTCTTTTTTGGACTGAGTAATCCTTCAACGTCTGAGGGTGGATCTTTCTAGCAAGACGATTTGATGTGCGTATTCGTGTCTCCGAGTTGTCATTTTGACACACCGAAGCGGCATTTTCTA
>JAPPIB010000028.1 GCA_028820695.1 Acidiferrobacterales bacterium
GCAAGACATTCACACTTGATCCCACTGACGATGCGCTGGATGAGGCGGTTGAGTCCTTGAGCATTGCCGGTGAATCGGGCACTGTTGCCATCACTTCGGACACGATACAGATCACGGATGATGATGCGACGCCGACGGTATCGGTGGGCGATGCCAGTGCGGTTGCCGAGGGCGATGATCCGAAGGCGACGGCAGACATGAGTTTCACGGTCAGTCTTTCTGCGGTGAGCGGCAAGGACGTGACGGTGCCCTACACGCTGGGCGGCACGGCGGGAGAAGGCACGGATTACGAGACGGTGTCAGTCAAGTCGGTGGCGATTGCTGCGGGCGCCAGCACTGGCACGATTGTCATCAAGGTCACCGGCGATACGGTTGATGAGGCTGACGAGACGGTGATTGTCACGCTCGGCACGCCGACCAATGCGACGGTGTCAGGCAGTGCAGGTGCCGGCCAAGGCACTGGCAGGATCACGGATGATGATGCGACTCGCGGAATTGCTGTATTCCCAAATTCACTTACTTTGGCAGAATCTGACGACACTCAGACGAATGACAAAAAAGAGAATGAAAAAAGTTATCAAATTAGTCTTAGCACTCAACCAAGCGGAACAGTAACCATAAACCTGGAGAGTGCAGATACCGCAGTTGCGAAGCTCGACAAGAGCAGTGTGAAGTTTACGCCCACCGATTGGAGTTCGAAGAGTGTTGTGGTAACTGGCCAAAGCGATGATCTTGACAATCCAGATGCCAAGCGAACAACAACGATCACTCACACGGTCAGTGCCGTCAACACCGACTATCACGGTGAGACAGCGGAAAGTATCGCGGTCACAGTAACCGATGATGATGGCCCGCCAACTATATCAATCGACGCACCGACTGTCTCGGAGGGTGATAGTGGCACTAACACATTGACGTATACAGTCTCCTTGTCATCCGCCAGCGGTAAGGTTGTGACTGTGCTTTATGCTGATTCACTAACCGGCAGTGCGACCTCCGCCACCGACTATGCAGCAATCACATCAGGAACACTGACCTTTAGTGCGGGTGAAAAGAAAAAGACTGTAGCCGTTTCGGTGAATGGCGATGAGATTCACGAGTCAGACGAAACCATCATTCTGCGACTTAGCTCGCCGACCAATGCAAGCTTCTCAGGTGATAATACAAACCTGGACGGCATTGGCAAGATCAATGATGATGACGATTTACCGATAGTCACCCTCAATCTGTCGTCCGCGTCAATCAGCGAAAATGGTGGTGAGAGCACGGTCACTGCCAGTCTGAGCGCCGCAGCGAGCGCAGATATTTCCCTTACGGTTTCTGCTGTAGCGGTTTCCCCAGCGACAACAAGCGACTTCTCATTGAGTACAAATACCATCCTGACAATTGCGGCCGGTTCTCAATCAAGTACTGGTACTGTCAGCATCACTGCAATCGATAACTCGGTAGTCGCACAAGACAAGACAATCACAGTCTCAGCGACAGCGACCAGTGGAGGCGTGTCGAATCCGACAGATCTATCTTTGACAATTAAAGAAGACGATGCTGCACCGACCGGAATTACGCTAAGTGCTTCTCCGAACAGCGTGGCTGAGGGCGATGATGCAACGACTATTACAGTCACTGCCACCCTCCAGGGTGATTCACGCTTCAATAACGATCAAATCATATCTGTGACTGTGGGCGATACCAACGACAGCGCAGTATCCGGGACGGATTACAAAGCCGTTTCCGATTTCGATATCACGATCGATGCAGGTGATGCCAGCGGTAGCGAAACTTTCACGCTAGAACCGATCGAGGATACGGCCTATGAATCGGAAGAAAGTATTACGATTGGTGGAACCAATGATGATCTGAAAGTAACGGCTGACAGCATTAGCCTTACCGATAACGACGTTGCGGCGATCCTAAGTGTCTTGCCGAGCCGCGTCAATGAAAATGCAGGTGCGACCGAGATTACCGTTAAGGTCTCGTTGAACGGTTCGCCCAGGGCGCAAGCCACGCCACTTACAATCTCTGTAGATCCCGGAACGGCGCAGGCGGCAGACTTTGAGGAGGTTGAAGACTTCACTTTGACCATTCCGGCACAGGCAATAAGTGCGACCAAGAACTTTACCTTTACACCAGTGGATGACTTGACCGACGAACCGGAAGAGTCGGTCATCGTTTCCGGGACATCCAAAATTGATGGCTTCAAAGTGACATCGGCAACACTATTGATTCACAACATGGACCCGCCTGCAAGTGGCTTGACACTCGAGGTGTCGCCGACGAGCGTGGATGAAAACGGCGGCAAACAAACCATTACACTGACAGCTAAATTCGATTCGGGTACTCGGAACGAGGCCACCGATGTGAGTATATCGATTGTCGGCAATACGGCAACACAATCAGATGATTTTCAACCGGTGTCCGGATTCACAATTACGATTCCGGCTAACCAGTTGCAATTCAGCAAGGACTTTGCCTTTACACCAATTGATGACATATTGGTGGAGGGAGATGAGACTGTCACAATCTCAGGGACCACTAACGTATCTGACTTGACTATTCATAGCGGAACCCTGACGATCAAAGATGACGATGCATTTCCCACTGGAATAATTCTCAGTGCATATCCGGAAACAATTGCAGAAAACAGCAAAGCGACAAGCACTACAGTTACTGCAACCTTGCAAGGCGGCACGATTCTCGCCACTGATCAGATTGTGGCGGTAACGGTAGGTAATGAGGATGACAGTGCAACATCTGGTACGGACTATGAAGAGGTATCAAGCTTTGACATTACGATCGAAGCGGGTGCTGCCAGCGGCAGTAATACTTTCACACTCACACCAATCGATGACTCGCATCATGAGCGGGAAGAACGAATCTCGATTGACGGTACCAACGAAGATCTGAAAGTAACGTCTGACAGCATTAACATTACCGACAATGATGTTGCTGCAACTTTAAGTGTGTCCCCTGCCGTCATACATGAAGAAGATGGAGCTACAGAGATTACAGTTACAGCTTCAGTTAACGGTACGACGTATCCGCAGGCCACGCCACTGACAATCTCAGTCAGTCCTGGAACAGCACAAGCGACGGACTTTGATGCAGTTGACGATTTCACTCTGATTATTCCTGCTGAAGCGACGAGCGGTAGTGCGACTTTCATCTTGACGCCGATAGACGACTTGACAGACGAACCCGAAGAGTCTGTCATTGTTTCCGGGGCATCAGAGATTGACGGCTACGAAATAACACCGGCTTCGGTGATAATTAGAAACACCGATCCGGAGGCAACTGACGTAACGCTCACGTTGACACCAGCGAGCGTGGCCGAAAACGGTGGAGCTAAAACCATTACGCTGGAAGCAGAAATCGGACCTGGTACCCGCGGTGCTGACACCGTAGTGAATATTTCGGTTGTCGGCAAAACTGCAACCGAGTCTCAAGATTTTGAACCGGTACCTGGTTTCACAATCACCATTCCAGCTAACCAAATGGCCGTTAGCAAGGTCTTTACCTTCACACCCGTTAACGACATGCTGGAAGAAACCGATGAAACTGTTGAAGTCAAAGGAACAACCAGCGTCTCCGAATTAAATGTGCAAAGCGGAACCCTGACCATCGTTAACATGCTTGGCGAAATATCGCTGAAACCGTGGATAGCGCGTTTCGGCCGCACAGTCGCAGAGCAGGTGCTTGATACAGTAGATAACCGGATTCGCACACAGCGTACATCAGGTCTGGAAGTTAATCTTGCAGGCGTAAACTTAAACCCACTCTTTGAAACATCTTCAGACCAAGGAGATCATGTTGAGATAACTGGGACAGAATTACGCGAGTACGGGATGGAATTTGGTAAGGAACGTCACGCCAACTTGCTAGAAAACGGTTTAGACCCACATAGTACGCAAACAACAGTCACTCGAACGGTCACCAATGAAGAAATGCTTTTGGGCACCTCATTCTCAGTGGCAACAGGAGATTCTCTCGACGGGCACTACGCACTCTGGGGCAAGGCCACGAGATCGGATTTTGAAGGCCGCGATAGCGACACGTTATTGGATGGTGAGGTAACCAGTCTACTTCTCGGGGCTGACTGGAGCCAGGGAGACATGACTGCTGGCCTGATCGCTGCAAACACCAAGGGTGAGGGCAGCTATGGTTCTGATGATGGCAGCAGTGCACAAATAACTGCAACACTCAGCGGCCTCTATCCCTGGGGAAGCTACGAGTTGTCAGATCGATTTACGGTCTGGGGTGTAGCAGGTTATGCCAATGGCGCGTTGACATTAACGCCGGAAACTAAGGGCGATGAGGTTCCAACGACATTCCGAACTGATTTGGACTTCATGATGGCCTCAGTCGGGTTGCGGGGGATATTGATTGATGGAGCGCACAAGGGTGAATTTGAACTTGCACTAAAAGCCGACGCAATGGGTATGCGAGCGACGACAGACAAGGCACTCGGACTCTTGGCTGAGGACGCTGAAGTGACGCGTCTCAGGTTTGGAATAGAGGGAGTAAAACCTTTTCACTTCGACGATGGCTCTTTGCTGGCATTGGATTTCGAAATCGGCGCAAGACATGATGATGGTGATGCGGAAACAGGATATGGAGTTGATGTCGGAGCTGGGGTCTCCTGGAATGATCCGGGGCGGGGTATTTCCGCAGACCTGAGAGGACGTGGCCTTATTAGCCACGACTCTAAAGAGTTCGAGAATGTGGGGTATTCAGCAATGTTTTCGTGGGATGCCCGGTCAAACAAAGGTAGCGGTGCTTTCCTCACGCTCAACCAGTCGATTGGATCTTCATCCGATAATGGCGTGGAAGCGCTGTTTGGACGCCGTACGCTTGAGAGCCTGTCAGAAGACGACAACGGTGGCGATTCTGATCAACAGCGTTTCGAAATGGAATTCGGCTACGGTATTTCAACATTCGATGAAAGATTCACGCTAACTCCACGAATCGGCTACGGCGAATCATCTGGCCAGCGAGATTACAGTATGAATTGGCAGTTTGCCCGAACTGATCTTGGCAACTGGACACTTGAAATTAACGTTCAAAGGTCCTGGTTTGATGATGGCGGCAACATCGAATCTGAAAACTCACTAGGTCTGCAATTTGGGACACGCTGGTAATTCACTGTCAGGACAGGAACTTTTTCCGTCAAACTGGCTTTAGACCGCCCACTTGTGATCGACTTGCTGGCAAGACGACTTTCCACAAAGTGCTCTTGGCAGCACAAACTCACAATCTTCTAAAAGAAGCATGGTGACAGTGCAGAAGCTTCCGAAAGTGTACTGATCTCAATTAATGGCTTTGTGAAATAATCACTGACGATACTATTCCCACTTTCGAGGATAGCTTGCTAACGCCAACTTTGCCCTGGATACTGCCTGCGTTGTTGTACATTCGAATCGCACTGGTGCTCCCTCACTGTATTGCATTGGATTGCCTTGCCTGGGTTTAATCATGCAAAGCGCGCCTCATCCGCGGGAGGGTGTCACCGCGGCCTGGCTCGATTCAAAACCCGTCACTGTCAACCGCCTGCCGGCAAACCGTGAGCCTGATTGCATAATCTGATAATAAATGAATATCAAGGTGATTGATGGCCGTGTAAACGGCTATCTGTAACCTTGTTGAATGAAGCCTTCGAATTTTGCCTGACTTGCTCGAGTTCGGTTCGAACTCTGACAACCCGTTCATTCAATGTCCCATATAATTATCGCGGTGTAAATTTATTTCTGTGAATATGTGATGAAAAATATAACCGTAACAGTTGATGATGCAACCTACCGGACTGCGCGTATTCGGGCCGCTGAAATGGACACTTCTGTTTCCGCATTGGTGCGCGATTATTTGAGAAGTCTGGTTGAAAATCAGGGAGAAGTCAGTTCACTGACTGGACAGACTACAGCAGAGACCCAAGCAGAAACTCGCAAGAAAAAACTTGAGAAAGTCATCCGAAAGATTCGTTCATCGTCTCCCCAATTCAGCACTGTGGATAATCTGCCCCGCAAATCGTTATACGATCATGCAAGATCAACGCTTGATCCCGCGGTGGATTTGGGCCGGAAAGATATGGACGATGACGGCTAGAGCGATCGTGCGAGGCGGCTTGTTGCGATTTGTCGACACGAACATACTGCTTTACGCGATCAGCCCAAATCCAGTAGAAGCGGCAAAACAGCGGATTGCCAAGGAAATTCTGATTGCAGAAGATCTGGCCTTATCAGTGCAGGTCATTCAAGAGTTTTATTGTCAGGCGACACGCCCTGCTCGGACCGGTGCGATTACGCACCTCCTGGCGTTAGAATTCATTGACAGCATCGGACATATTCGTGTGCAGAATGTAACATTCGAGATTTTCTGTAAAGGTGTCTCGATCAGTCAGCGGTTCCACATATCTTATTGGGACGGCGCGATACTCGCTGCGGCCAAGGTTATGAGTTGCACGGAAATCTTCACTGAAGATCTGAACCATGAGCAAGCTTACGATGGAGTAACTGCGATCAATCCATTCATATCATGAACCACTCAACTGTATTGTTCTTGAAATTTAGCGGGCCGATTCGCGTGGTGATCGGACGATATGCTGGACAAAAATCTAAATTCATACTGGACCATGATTACAGTCAGCAAGATTGCGTAGCCGGCAACTGACAAGTCTTTACAGAAGTTCATCGCGCTCAATGAATGACTTGCAGTATAGGCTGCTGATTGACATGGAACGGGTCAAGCCCACCGAAAATCGAATTCAAAGACCGTGTTCGTCACTTACACTCACAATCTGATCGAGGAATGACTCACCCGCTATTCGAAATGCTGCGTGAGATGCCAAATCAAACCCAATGATTGCGTAATCTTGTGTCGTCTGCATCGTCGACCCCTCTTTTTCAACCTATTCTATCGGTCCAGGTGAGAGGTTTCCACATCATCTATTTGGTCATCGTATATAATTGTATATTCAAAAATATATTTACAATTAACAATGTTAATTGAAAGAAGAGTAGAACAAACGGTAAGGGAAGCCCTAAACCGACAGGCGGCGGTGGCCATCATTGGGCCGCGCCAGGTTGGCAAGACAACGCTTGCCTGCAAGATCGCAGAAGAACGAGATGCGCTGTATCTGGATTTGGAAGATCGAAGTGATCGTGAAAAGCTAATCGATCCGCGGCTATTCCTGGAGCACTACGAGGACAAGTTGGTGATTCTTGATGAGATTCATCGTGCTCCCGAGCTCTTCCAAACTTTGCGGGGAATCATTGATAAAGGACGCCTCAAAGGAAAACGAACGGGTCGTTTTCTGATTTTGGGCTCAGCATCCATTGACCTGCTCAGACAATCTGGAGAGTCACTGGCAGGCCGTATCGAGTATGTCGATATGCATCCGTTGGATATTTCGGAGGTTGGTATTGCTGATGACGCAATGAACCAGTTGTGGATCAGAGGCGGATTTCCGGATAGTTACCTGGCTGACAGCGATGAGTTTAGCTTTAAGCTAAGAAAAGACTTTATACGGACCTATCTTGAAAGAGATGTTGCCCAACTTGGCCCACGGATTCCGGCGGCGACGTTAGAATCTTTATGGACGATGCTTTCTCATAGACAGGGATCGCTCCTAAACGCTTCCAGTCTAGCGTCTGCACTGTCGGTATCCGCCCCGACAATAACAAAATATATCGATTTGTTGGTTGATCTCCTATTGGCGAGAAAGCTTGCACCCCGTCACGTAAATGTTGGGAAGCGACTGGTGAAGTCACCGAAAGTCTATGTCCGAGACAGCGGACTGCTTCATGCACTGCTCGGTATTGGAGACCATAACAACTTGTTCGGGCACCCTGTTGTTGGAGCGAGCTGGGAAGGCTTTGTAATAGAGAATTTACTCTCTGGCCTTCCGTACAGAACGCAATCGAATTTCTACCGAACTGTAGCAGGGGCTGAAGTTGATTTGGTTTTGGAATTCCCGGGCAGATCTGAAATTTGGGCGATTGAAATCAAGCGCACACTATCGGTTAAACTCACAAGAGGCTTTTATCACGCTTGTGAAGATATTCAGCCCCATAGGAGTTTTGTCGTTTATTCGGGACAGGAGAGGTATCCGGTTTCGGAAGGCGTTGATGCTATCGGTTTACCGGATATGCTGCAGTTACTTACGGAAGTATGAAACGAACTTCAGTGGTAATCGAAGAGTTTCAGAATCATTCATTCGTGTAAATGGTCAGTCAGGAGCTGAAGTCAAAAATGAAAAATTGAGGTTGAGTTGAAAGGGATGCTCATAGATGCACACCCCCTCAAATTCACACATCCCGAGGTATAGGCTTGTCGAGCAGTTTGATCGGTAACGCAGGAGTTGCCATCCAATCCCGCCGTCCAACGCTATGATTTAAAAAATTGAGGACGTATCCATGTAGTTTATGGCCGCAATGCCGTCGCTGAATTGTCTCGCCTCCCCGTTGTAAACAACATAGCTCGATTGAAGCTGTGAATACCTCTTCGAAAAACGCAACAGCGAATTCTTGAAGTGTGAAGTGAATGTTGCGGCAGATTTGATTTCGACTCCGACCAGATTCCGTCCAACCGCGTACAGTAAATCAATTTCGTTACCATGGCTGTCTCGGAAAAAATACAGATTCGGTATCCGACCACAGTTATATTGGGTCTTGAAGGCCTCAAGTACAACCAGATTTTCGAATAATTGACCCACCAAAGGATCTCGGGTGACCTGCATCGGTTTTTCAATGCCAAGCAGGTAGGACAGCAGTCCCGTATCCGTAAAGTAATACTTCGGTGACTTGATTACTCTTTTTCCGAAGTTCTCGAAGTATGGAGAAAGTTTGAGGACGACGAAGGAGGCTTCCAAAATTGAAATCCACTCCTTGATTGTTTTGGCGTCCACACCAACATCCGCAGCAAGAGACTGATGATTCATCAGTTGGCCTGCTCGCCCAGCGAACAAGCGGATGAACTTGTCAAACACGCTGGCGTTTTTCAACTGTATGATCTGGCGAATGTCTCTTTCGATATAGGTCTGGTAATAGTTCGCATACGCAGTGCTTGGACGTTGGCCCTGGTCATGAATGCGCGGAAGAAACCCCGTGAAGATATACTCCTCGAAAGTAACAAAGGTGCGCGATGCCGCTTTCAATTCACTTAGCGAAAGCGGCAACAGCTTCAGAATGCCTGTTCTCCCCGCCAGAGACTGGGCAATTGCGGCCCCTAATTCCAGCTGATGAGAGCCTGTGAGTACAAATTGGCCTGTTATTCCAGATTCGTCTACCATGCCTTGAAGATAGCTGATCAAGTGAGGCGCGCGTTGAATTTCGTCAAAAACAACCCTTTCGGGATGGTAACTCAAAAACCCTCTGGGATCTTCGCGGGCGAATTGCAGGATGTCGGGTGTTTCAAGACTGACATACGCATAATCTTTCAGTAACGTCCTTGCCAGCGTTGTTTTTCCGGCCTGCCTAGGTCCCAGCAACGTTACAATGGGATACTCTTTTAGTTGCTGCAGAAGTTCTTGGGATATATCTCGAATGAACATAACCCCCATTATATATTGTGTAAAACAAGAAATACAAGTCCTATATTACACAATATACAACGATAGGAAGGAATGGCCATCAATCTCATCGGATCGCCTGGGACGGGAAGACGATAGGCGGTAATTCAGGACTTTCCTACGCTATTGCAATCTCTGAGAAATCGTATCAACAGATATACTGGTTTTATTCAACTACGTGAAACATCTCCACTTGGTCATGAGATTGGTTCATGACTCGGGATCAATGCGAAAACTCTTGTCATTGCTCATTGGAAAGAGCCCAAATATTGTAAGGTTTGCATTGACGATGTAGCCATTGCCGACAATCATGCGCTGGAAAAAAACTGTCACAATGATCGAAGCCCACGCCGAGGGTGAGGTCGGGCGTATCATCACCGCTGGAGTGATTGATATTCCTGGCACCACGATGGTCGAAAAGCTCGACTATATGAATACCGACGGTGACGACCTGAGGAAGTTCCTGGTACTGGAGCCTCGAGGCTATGCGCAAATGAGTACGATGTTGCTGCTGCCTCCGACTAGACCGCAAGCTGATGTCGCTATGATCGTTCTTCAAGGCGACAAGGCCCATGCCATGTCCGGCTCCAATGCGATTTGCACCGTCACCACCATATTGGAAACCGGTATTGTCGAGATGCATGAGCCTGAGACAACTGTCATTCTGGACACGCCCGCGGGTCTCGTTTCTGCCAAGGCGACTTGCTCCAATGGAAAATGTCTGAGTGTGGAACTGGAAATGCCGGCCTGCTATGTGGACTCCACAAATGTAGAAGTCGAGGTGGAAGGATTCGGATCGGTCCCGATCGACATAGCGTTCGGCGGAATTTTTTATGCACTGGTCGACCCCGCTGCAGTCAATCTGACCATTGATCCTGACTGTGCTCGCGCACTGGTAGATGCCGGATCAAGAATCCAGCGTGCCGCCAACAGCCAGCTCACCATTGCACATCCGGAATTTTCTGCGCTGAACGGTCTTTCCTATGTCATGTTCGTTGGCACAACTGATGACGGACGGCTGAATGGTGCTACCATCTTGCCACCGGGCCGGATTGATCGGTCACCGTGCGGTACCGGAAACTCCGCCCGGATGGCGGTGATGCATTCGAGAGGCGAGGTTCAGGTGGGAGATCAATTCACCGCTTTGTCCATCATTGACAGCGAGTTTCAGGTCAAGCTGCTTCGAACCACACAAGTCTATGGACGAGATGCGGTTGTACCTTCAATCACCGGTAGGGGCTGGATTCATGGAATGCATCAAATCGGGCTTGACCCCACTGATCCCTATCCGAAGGGTTACCTTCTGTCGGATTGTTGGGGAGAAGCGTTCGACTTGCTCAATTAGACTGTCTCACTTCAGATCGGCTCTTGAATGACTGCCGATCATATCCTCACAATGACGTGAGGCATCGCCGAGGCACCTCAACCGGTCGGATCGAGTTCAACCTCATCCTCTTTTTCCTTATTCAGCTTCTTGGCATGTGTGAGCCTGGAAAAATAAAGCCCGATTTCGAATAGAATCCACACCGGAATCGCCAGCATGGTCTGGGAAAATACATCCGGCGGCGTAAGGAACATACCCACCACAAAAGCCGAAACAATGATATAGGGACGTTTGGCAGATAGACTTTCCGGTGTTGTCGCGCCGGCCTTCACCAGCAAAACTGTCGCGATGGGCACTTCGAATGCGATACCAAATGCAAAAAACAGTTTCAGTACGAAACTCAGGTAGGCGTTGATATCAGTCATTACCGCAACGCCTTCCGGCGCGGTTCCGGTAAAGAACGCAAAAATAATCGGAAAGACAACGTAGTAGGCGAAAAGAATACCCAGATAGAACAGAATACTGCTTGAAACCAGAAGCGGCACCACCGCCTTCTTCTCATGTTTGTACAGCCCGGGGGCTACGAAGGCCCAAAGCTGGTAGAGCAGGTATGGCATTGCGATGCCGACAGCGAATGCGAAAGCAAACTTGAACGGTACGAAAAACGGCCCATGAGGCTCTGTTGAGATCATGGTGTTACCTTCTGGCAAGACTCCCATCAGAGGGGCGGCCAGATACTCGTAGAGCGTGTTGGCAAACGGTGCACAAGCGACAAAAATCACCAAAATGGCGATCACCCCGCGCATCAGGCGCTGGCGTAACTCCACCAGGTGGGAGATGAATGTCGTACCGGTTGCGTTAGGGTCGTGATTATCTTCAGCCATGTGATATCTTAACCGGTAGACTTGATTTCATCACCCACACCCGCGTCCTCTTCTGTGACGACGGGTTCGGGATTTATAAAATCCGCTTTCACCGCGACCGTTTCACTTGCTTCGGCAATCTCCTCGTCAAGCGAAGTGGCAGCCTCGTCAAATACCGCCTTGGTCTCAGCCATGTCCTTATCGATAACGGATTTTGTCTCTTCAAGGTCCTTCTTGATGCTTTTCAACTCCTTGAGCTCGCTGGCGTCGAGTTCCCGATCAATATCACGCTTGACTTCAGCCAGGGTCCTGCGCGCCTTGCCAACCCAAAGACCGACGCTGCGTGCTGCGCGAGGCAACCGTTCCGGTCCAAGTATGAGCAACGCGATCAATGCGATGATCGCAATTTCCCAAAAACCGATATCAAACACGCTGACGTGACCTCACCTGACAACACTATGGCGTAAAGATCAGGCTTTTTCTTTCTCGGCGGTGTCGACGTCTTCTGTGGCAGCCTTGGCAGTTGAATCTTCGAGCGATTCGTCGGATTTGTCATCCTCGTCCATATCCTCTTTCACGGATTTCTTAAAGCCTTTGATAGCCGATCCCAGATCACCGCCCATACCCCGTAACTTCTTTGTGCCGAATAACAACACAACGATGGCAAGTATGATCAGCAACTGCCAGATGCTTATACCTCCTGGACCAAACATTTCCCCTCCCGGTTCAATTTTCTAACCTTGAATAGTACTGTAATCAACAAATTATCATTCAAATCAAAAAAATTAGTCAACTCCGTGACTTTTTCTCTTCCAGCCCGGACACTCCGAATCGTCTGTTGAGTTCGTCCAGCACGCTGTCATGAGTCAGATCGAAACGAGACAGCAATACCAGAGAATGAAACCATAAGTCAGCTGTTTCGTACACGACCTGTTGGATGTCGCCGGCCTCAGCCGCCTGCGCGGTTTCGTTCGCTTCCTCAACTACTTTTGAAGACATGACCTCCACACCCTGCTCGTGCAGCGATGCCACATAAGATCGATCGGGACTGTCGTCCTTTCTTGACTCGATGACTTCCATCAATGCTGTAAGAATATCCTGACGCACCACATCTCAATCCCTAGTTTCCGTAAATTTCCTCCGGATCTTTCAGGACAGGATCGACTTGTGTCCACTCGCCGTCTTCCAGCTTTCTGAAAAAGCATGACTCTCGGCCTGTATGACAGGCTATGCCTCCCCCTTGCTCGACCTGCATCAGAATCACATCAGAGTCACAGTCAATCCGGATTTCCCGTACGGTCTGCACATGCCCGGACTCCTCTCCCTTGTACCACAGCCTGTTGCGGGATCGCGACCAATAAACCGCCCGACCCTCAGATGCCGTCAACCGCAACGACTCAGGTGACATCCAGGCTACCATCAGAACCTTGCCGGATTCCGCATCCTGCGCGATCGCTGGCAACAGCCCATCGTCAGACCACTTCAACTCATCGCACCAATTATCCGCCATTTCATTGCTCCTGAATCACTTCGCAAATCTCGATACCTCTTGAACGCATATGCGCTTTCGCCTGTGCGATCGTGAATTCACCGAAGTGAAATATGCTTGCCGCAAGCACTGCGTCGGCATGACCGAATTCTATTCCATCCGCCAGATGGGACAACTCACCGACGCCCCCCGATGCGATTACGGGAACTGGAACCGATTCGGATACCGCCCGCGTCAGTTCCAGATCGAATCCGATCTTGGTTCCATCCCGATCCATACTCGTAAGC
Source organism: Acidiferrobacterales bacterium (assembly GCA_028820695.1). Classification (NCBI taxonomy): domain Bacteria; kingdom Pseudomonadati; phylum Pseudomonadota; class Gammaproteobacteria; order Acidiferrobacterales; species Acidiferrobacterales bacterium. Next base: position 13,523 of record JAPPIB010000028.1, read on the forward strand.
AGGATTTCACCTGCACCCAGTTCACACAGATGGACTGCCCAGTCAATGGCATCCAGTCCGCGCGGTGTCCGGCCTCCATGTGTGTAGACTTCCCAGGCGATTGGTTCGGTATCGGGCATGCGACGGGCATCTATGGCCACGACGATGCATTGCGAACCGAACCTGCCGGCAGCCTCCTCAATGAATTCGGGACGTTCCACCGCAGCTGTATTGATCGATATTTTGTCCGCACCTGCGTTCAACAGGTTTCTAATATTATCTACACTTCGCACGCCGCCGCCGACAGTAAGCGGAATAAACACCTGCCGGGCGACATCCTCAACGATACTGATAATCGTATCACGACCGCTGGAACTCGCTGTAATGTCAAGAAATGTAATTTCATCTGCCCCCTGCTCATCATAGATGCGGGCGACCTCGACAGGATCACCTGCGTCCCTGATGTTGACAAACTTCACGCCTTTAACGACTCGTCCGTCGTCAACATCCAGACAGGGAATGATTCTCTTTGCGAGCGGCATGTCAGACTGCCTCGCCACTGACTAAACCTTTTCGAATGGAAATCAGCCGCATCGCCTCGGGGTAGTCCAGTGTGCCCTCATAAAGCGACTTGCCGGCAATGGCCCCCGCGATACCGTGGTCGCAGGCATCGAGCAGGTTTTCGATGTCCCCGATATCGCTGATTCCACCCGACGCGATCACCGGTATGGACAGTTTTGAAGCCAGATGCGCAGTCGCTTCGACGTTGACTCCGCTCAACATTCCGTCGCGCTCAATATCTGTGTAGACGATTGCTGACGCGCCGGCCAGTTCCAGTTCGCTCGCCAGTTCAACGACATCGGCGCGACCGCTGTCAGCCCAACCTTCGACTGCTGCACGGCCCTCGCGAACATCGAGGCCTGCGATCACCTGTCCGGGAAACCGCGAATCAATTTCGCTGACAAATGACGGTTCGTTGACTGCGCGCGTACCAACAATGACGTATGTGACTCCGGCCTGAAAGTAACGTCTGGCTGTCTCGAGCGTCCGGATACCACCACCGACCTGAATCTCTACGTTCGAATGTCTTTCGGTGATTCTGCCGATGACATCAGCATTGACAGGAGCGCCTTCGAACGCTCCATTCAGATCAACGATATGAACTCGCCGCGCACCCAAGTCCACCCAACGATCCGCCTGACTGACCGGGTCGTCCGAATAGACAGTCGCGTCCAGCATTCTGCCCTGCTCGAGTCGAACACAGCGTCCATCCTTGATGTCGATTGCAGGAATAAGGAGCATGATTGGAGAGGAAGGTCACAGAAAGAGGATTGAGATTATATGTCTGTCATTGTAGCCTCAATTCATCGACTGCCGTTCCAGTCGATAAAGTTGGCCAGCAGTCGCAGTCCCTGTTGCCGACTTTTTTCCGGGTGAAACTGAACGGCAAACAGGTTTTCCTTGGCCGCCGCACACACAAACTGCATTCCATAAGTGGCAGTCGCTGAAACTTCGGATTGATTCCCTGCCTGTGCGCAGTAACTGTGCACGAAGTAAAATCGGGTATCCTGCGGGATTCCTTCCCAAAGCGGATGCTCCGCAGTCTGGTGCACCTTGCTCCAGCCCATGTGCGGAATTTTGATTCTTCGGCCTGCATCCATCAACTGACTGTCGAACTTTCGCACGTGACCGGACAGAAAGCCCAGTCCATTGACACCGCCATCCTCGTCGCTGTGGGTATAAAGGGCTTGGAGTCCGAGACAGATTCCGAGCACCGGTTTGGTTTTCACTGCGAGTTCGACTGCCATTCTGACTTCGTCATTGCGCAGTTCTTTCATCCATGTTCCGATTGCCCCCTGGCCGGGGAGCACGAGACGGTCCGCACTTCTAATCTGCCTGGGATGATGAGTTGGAATCACATCTGCGGTATCGGCCACCTTCTCGATGGCGTTGATTACAGAGTGAAGATTACCTGTACCGAAATCGGCGATCACAACTTTGGACATAACAATGAGCTGCCGCGGTGGACGCAGCTGAACAGCGTTCTATAGACTTCCCTTGGTCGATGGAATGGAACCTTCCGACCTTGAATCAAATGCCGCGGCCATTCGCAGCGCGCGACCGAAAGCTTTGAACACTGTTTCAGCGATATGATGTGCATTTCTGCCGCTGATGTTGGTGATATGCAAGGTGATTTGGGCATGATTGCATACCGCCTGAAAAAATTCGTGAATCAGATCAACGTCAAACTCGCCGACGCGCGCCCGCGGATATTCAACTGAATATTCAAGTGATGGCCTGCCGGAGAAATCGATTACCACTCTCGACAGCGCCTCATCCAGCGGAACATACGCGTGGCCATATCGAACAATCCCGGATTTATCGCCGATTGCATCGTTCAGTGCTTTGCCCAGCGTGATACCGACATCTTCGACTGTATGGTGCGCATCAATATGAAGATCACCGACCGCCTTGATTGTCAGATCAACCATGCCGTGCCGCGCGATCTGCTCAAGCATGTGCTCGAAAAACGGAAGCCCGATATCCAGATCTGAATTGCCGGTTCCTTCAAGATTCAGCGAAACCGCAATATCAGTTTCTTTGGTCTTTCTGTGTATGTCAGCTGTTCGATTGTTAATGTTCACGATCAGAATCCTTGACCAGGCCATTGGCGATCATCTGATTTTTAGCGAATGTCGGCATTATAGTAGACAGCACCGTGTTGCGGTGCTGTCCTCACCAAAGGAACTCACTGTCGACTAGCACAAAGATGGTGGCAGTGTGATCGCTTATGGGTGGAGTGATACGGTCGGCTTCATACGGTACGAGCGATCGATTCGTATTCCAGCAAAACAGTCCGTCCCGTAATGTTGACAACTCAAATATCCAGTGCATGGCCCGAAGCGTCCACCAGATGCATGGTCTCCCCAAGTTGAAAATCAACCGGTTGTTGTTTTCCATTATTGATGGCAAAGTTTTCTGCGTACAGGCAAGTGCGATTGTGGATGTCGCCTTGGCTTCAATCAGGAGAATATTTTCCACTCCAAGAATTACAAGATCGACTCCTATGCCGTAACTTAGGCTCAAGACTTCGACTGACGGTCATGATTTGGCCGAAAGAAACAGTACAAATAAAAACTATGAATTGAAATTTACTGTTTTATTTCCTGTAAGTCTTTTCGGTGGAAGATCAGTGCTTCCATCGAGACTAAAAAATTTTACGGATGGTCGATTAACGCACGCAACTTGGTCTGGCTGAAGCGTATCGCGAGGACTTCGGGCAGAATTCAAGCTACGGTGTATCAGCGACGGCGGGAGATGAAGGTCACTTTGGATCGGGTTACAGGCACTTTTCAAGTGCAGCCAACAATTGGCCGTTCTCATCTTCAGTTCCGACGGTCAACCGCAAGCAATTTGCAAGCAGGGGGTGCTGGCCATGCAGATTCTTGATCAGTACCCCATCGCGCTGTAATGTTTCAAAGATTCTCGTCGCACTCTCATTCCTGACCTTGATTGTGATGAAGTTAGCTTGCGTCGGATAGACTTCGATTCCGTCCATACGTTGAAGTTGTGAGAACATCGAGTCCCTGAGTTGAATGATGTGGTCAGAAGCAAGCCGGATCCGGTCCCAATTGCTCAGTGCAAAGACAGCGCTGCGCTGGGCCAATACGCCGATGTTGTACGGAAAGCGAACTTTTTCAAACTCAGCGGACAAGCTCGGATGGCTCATCATGTATCCGACCCGAAGCCCAGCGAAACCACTCTTGGATAACGTCCGTACTATGACGAGATTTTCGTACTTCTCCAACATGGCCATGATGCTCTGCCCCGAATAGGCATGGTAGGCTTCATCGACCACCACCAGCCCGTCAGCAACACGCACAGTTTCCTCAATCAATTCCTCGTCGAAGAAATTTCCTGTTGGATTGTTGGGATAGGCGATAAAAATGCACGCCGGCTGATTGCGCTCGATTGCAGACAGCCAGCTGTCCCGAGGCAGTCGGAAGTTCTCATCCAGGTCAACACCGACAAACTCAGCTCTTGTGAACCTGGCGATGATTTCATACATGGCAAATGACGGTTGAGGCGCCATGATCGTCTTTCCGTAACCGCCAACTGCCAGTTGTAACAACTGCAGAAGCTCATCAGAACCATTTCCCAGAGTCAATTGCAGGCTGTCGGGAATTTCAAACACCTTGCGCAGCGTGTCTTTCACGTCTGTCGCATTCGGGTCCGGATAGCGGTTAACGTCTGTTTCGGCGATGTATTCGAGCCATTTCTTTCTCAGCGATTCACTGAAGCCATAAGGTGATTCCATCGCATCGAGCTTTACGTTTCCGGTAAACGGTTCAACCCGATAGGCACTAAGAGAGCGAATCTGCGGGTGCACCAGATCGGTCGGATTTTGCAATTTACTACGGGATCGAATTTCTGACATTGTCAATTTCTCTGAATCTGCTTGACGGTTTGTGTATCAGTGTATGTCAACCGGCTTTCAGAAAAGTATGGTTCAAACTTGACTTCTCCCCGACATGGTTGCCCGGAATGACAATGGCACGCTTCGCGGATCTGGTTGTGCCTCGGGTGTTCAAATTCTCTACCACCGCATGCCGAGCCCGATCAGCATTCTTGAATGATTGCTGATGCTGTCATCGATCCATTGAAGAGGGCCCGACTTAATGCTGTCGCCTTTCTTGTATCGGTACATTTACCAAACGGTATCGACTCCTTTCTGATACATATCCTGATCCTTCGTAATCAGCACCAGTCCGTGATTTTGAGATTGAGCGATCAACATTCTATCGAATGGATCCCGCAAAACTGTCTCCAATAATCCAGCTCGCTGTCCATCCTCTGCAGTAATCGCTAATTCTTTGAATCCTTGGTTTGCTATGCAGGCTGGAATGTCGTTTACCATTGCCCGAGCGCCGGGCAGTTTGCCCAATCGAAATTTAATTGCAATTTCCCAGGCAGAAGCTGAACTGACGAAAATTGCATTTTCAGGATTGGAAATCAAGTTCTGGGACGAATCTGACAACCGCGCATCATCAATCAACCACCATAGAAATACATGGGTGTCTATAAGAAACCGCATTAAGACTGTTGGCTCCAGGCAGACAATTCCTCTTCAGGAAGCTCATCGAAGAATGACTCATCAAATTCAATCAGGTTTTTCAATGCGCCTGGTTTTCTGACTCGCGGTGTCTGTTCAAAAGGGACGATCCTTGCGACCGGCGTACCGTAGCGTGAAATGACGACTTCATCGTCTGACTTCAATAAGGTCAGAATTCTTGAAAGGTGGGTTTTTGCTTCATGTACGCTAAAGACAGGCATCGTCATCTCCTTTCGATGTCCAAAGTTAGTCAAAATTTTAGTCAACAATCCAGGCACTGTCAACATTCAGCGCAAACCGGAATTTTCATCGGTTTGCAAGCCATCCGATCGGATTGCGGGGGAAAGATTATTCTTTCAGGCAAATGTTTCCTCTACTTTGCAACCAATGCACGGCAATTTCGAAAACTGAGGCAAGTCATTCCATATTGCGATTGGTTCTTGGGCTGCCTGTTTCTCTGTGCCCTGACTTTGCGGAGTCTACATGCCAAAGAACGAATAAGCTCGTTCACTATTCATTGGTATCGAAGCGATACTCTGCCGAGCGCGCATGTGCAGTCAGCCGCTCTTCGTGTGCCAGAATACCTGCAATTTTTGCAAGATTCCGCGATCCATCTCGGGAACAGTGAATGATCGATGTCCGCTTCATGAAGTCGTAGACACCGAGAGGGGAACTGAATCGTGCCGCGCCTGACGTTGGCAGTACATGATTTGGACCGGCACAATAGTCTCCGATAACCTCAGGACTGTCCGCTCCGATGAAAATCGCCCCGGCATTTCGAACCGTCTGTGCGATCTCTTCGGCATCGTCCAACATCAGACCAAGATGTTCAGGTGCTGCACGGTCGATTATCTCAACAAGTTCCTCGCGATTGCGGACATGAACAAGTGCACCGTTGCTGGCCAGGGATTTTGCGATGATTTCACTTCGTTCCATCTGGGGCAGCAGGGTCCGCATGCATTCGCGCACCTCATTGATCTTGTGCTGACAAAGTGAAAGCAGAATCGACTGTGCGTCTTCGTCATGTTCTGCCTGAGCGAACATATCCATTGCCGCCCACTCAGCGTTGGTGTTTGCATCACAGACGACCACGACTTCCGAAGGTCCGGCCACCAGATCGATCCCGACATGACCGAACACCTGGCGCTTTGCTGAAGAAACCCAGGCGTTTCCCGGTCCTACAATCTTGTCAACCTTCGGAATGGTTGAGGTTCCGAAGGCAAGTGCTGCCACAGCCTGCGCACCACCGACTGTAAAGACTCGATCGACACCTGCGATATGGGCGGCGGCAAGAACGGAATCCCTGATCAATCCACCTTGTGCAGGCACGGTCATGATAATTTCGCTGACTCCGGCGACTCGTGCAGGCAGTGTGGTCATCAAAACCGAAGACAGATAGGCCGCCTGACCACCCGGAACATAGATTCCGACTGTCTTGATCGGGGTCAGCTTCTGACCCAGACGGGATCCGGTCTCCTCCTCGTAGATCCATGACTGTTCAACCTGACGCTTATGAAATCGTCGAATCCGGTCAGCCGCTTCGATCATGGCCGCCCTTAACCCGGGTTCGATCCGCAAGGCTGCAGATTCCAATTCATCGGCGCTGATCTCAAGATCTGTCACGCGGTCAGCATCACTGCCATCGAAACGCCTAGTCAGCTCCAGTACCGCATCGTCTCCCTCAACCCGAACTCGTGAGATGATGTCAGCGACAGTCCGGTCAGTTTCACTCGTAAACTCTGCACCTCGATCCAGAAGTCCTGAGAATTCCTCGTCAAATCGACTGTCGGCTGTCGAAAGTTCTCGGATTTCAAGACTCATTGTTCCGCCTGCCGGCAGCCTGCTCGAGTTTCGACACGATATCCTTGAGTAGATTCTCCTTGAGTCGCAATGCAGCCTTGTTGGCGATCAGGCGTGCGCTGATGTCGGCAATACTCTCCACTTTGACCAACCCGTTGCTGCGCAAAGTCTCACCGGTCTGGGAAAGATCAACGATCTGATCCGCCAATCCGCGCGACGGTGCGAGTTCCATCGAGCCGGACAGATGCATGACATCGACATAGACTCCCTTGGCCGCGAAGTGTCGGCGGGTGGTGTTCACATATTTTGTTGCCACCCTGAGCTTTCTTCGGTGCGGACCGCAACCAGTGTCCGAACGCATCTTCTGTGCGATTACCAGCTCACACTTTGATATTCCTAGATCAACCAGCTCGTAAAATCCTCCATTTTGCAACTCAAGCAGTACATCTTTACCAACAACTCCAAGGTCGGCACCACCCATCTGTACGTATGTCGGCACGTCGGTACTCCTGACGACGATCAACTCGACATTCTCATCGAGGGTTTCAAAAAGAAGATTGCGTGAGCTGCCGATATCCTCAACGGGTGCGATACCAGCATGTTCAAGCAGCGGAGTGACTGCCTTGGCAATCCGCCCTTTTGAAATTGCGATTGCAATGCGATTGGTACGACTGTCCATCGTAGTCTGATTGTGGGGATTCAAGATGCGAGAGTCGGTCAGCTGGTGCTGACTTGTTCCGCATCAGCGTCCGAATGATCGCGAGAGATGCCATTTTCGTGAACGCGCCGAATCTGCGCGCCAAGCAACGCGAGTTTCTCCTCGATACAGTGGTAACCGCGATCGATATGATGAATGCGTTCAATGATGGTCTGGGATTCGGCCGCCAATCCGGCAAGAACGAGACTCGCCGATGCGCGAAGATCAGTCGCCGTCACCCGCGCCCCCTGCAGTCTCGGCACGCCATTCACCGAGACGGTGCTGCCGCTCGTTGATATGTCGGCACCCATTCGTATAAATTCCTGTACATGCTGGAAACGGTTTTCAAAAATGGTTTCTGTGACCGAACCGGTTCCATCAGCAATGCAGTTCATCATCATGATCTGCGCCTGCATATCGGTCGGAAAGCCAGGAAATGGTGCGGTCCGTACATTGACTGCACTGGGGCGTCTGCCGTTCATTGAAAGCTGGATGTAGTCCTCTCCCACCGCCATTTCGGCCCCGGCGTCCTGCAGCTTGTCGATTACCGAAAGCAAGTTTTCGGGTTGTACATCAAGCACGGTGATGTTTCCACCTGTCACAGCGCCAGCCACCAGATAGGTCCCCGCCTCAATTCTGTCTGCGATCAGATGGTGAGTGTGCTCCTTGAGAGAGTCGGTTCCCTCAATCTTGATTCGACTTGATCCCGCGCCCTCAATCTTCGCGCCCATTCCGATCAGGCACTCGGCCAGATCCACCACTTCCGGCTCCATCGCCGCGTTGTCAATCACAGACGTGCCCTTGGCCAGACAGGCCGCCATCATCAGGTTCTCTGTTCCGGTCACCGAAGAGATGTCCATGAAAATATGCGCGCCGTGCAATCTGTCCGCGGTCGCCCTGATATATCCGCCTTCCAGTTCGATATCCGCACCCATTGCCTTGAGCCCCCCAAGATGCAGGTTGATCGGTCTCGACCCGATGGCACAGCCGCCCGGCATGTATACTTCAGCGTGCCCGAATCTCGCTAGCAAGGGCCCGAGTACAAGCACTGAAGCCCGCATGGTCTGCACAATATCGTAGTTTGCTCGGAAATTTGCGACATTGCTGGAGTCAACTACCACAGTCATACCTTCTTGAAGCTCGACTTTTGCGCCGAGCCGGCTCAGCAAGTCAAGAGTTGTGGTGACATCCTGCAGGTGGGGGATATTACTGACCCGCAGAGGTTCCGATGATAGCAGCGAGGCAACCAGGCAGGGCAGACCTGCATTCTTGGCACCGGATATGCGGACATTGCCATTTAATGGAAGACCGCCGGAAATAATCAAATTGTCCATTACGAAAACCTCTGAGGATTTTCTGCGGTTGGCCAGCTGAACAGTCTATCGAGTCAGCTTGCCGGATTCAGCTTGGATTGAAGTTCACCGTTCTGATACATCGACAGCAGGATGTCGCTCCCGCCGACGAACTCACCATCGATATAGACCTGTGGTATTGTCGGCCAGTTCGAATATTGTTTGATGCCTTCCCGAACTTCCATATCACTCAGGACATTGACCGTTTGATACTGTGTGCCACACGCTTCAAGAATCTGCACAGCCCGGCTTGAGAATCCGCATTGGGGAAACTGGGGTGTTCCTTTCATGAATAGGACCACACGGTTGCTGCTTACAGTTTCTTTGATACGCTCTTCGACGCTCATATTCGCTTATCCTCCTATCAGAGATTGATGAATGGTCGATTTATGATGACTGATTACTCCACTGTTCCGGCGTATAGGTCCGCAATGACAGTGCATGGATAGTTTCGTCCATCTTGTCCCCGAGTCCTCCATAAACCATGCGATGCTGCTCGAGCATGGACTTGCCGGCAAAGTCAGAACAGACCACTATGGCTTCGAAATGCCTTCCGTCTCCGACCACATCAGCAGTCGAGCCGCTCAGACCCTCTTCAATCCATATTTTTACCTGTTCAGGCGCTACCATAGTCATTCAGTTCCAACTTATTCAACGAAACAGCATGGTTTGCCTGTATTTTACCACATCACCGAATGGCTGATTTTTCGTCTGCGGCGTCCAAGTCGTTGCATTGCTTGACTTTCAGGCAATAATATCCTTGTTCCTAAAATCTGTTTCAGGCAGTTTTCCAGCTGTGCATCCGGTCATGGAATGACATGTATGGAATCTTGATATCCAGGCTCAGTCGGTGGTGGACATCGGGTTTGTCGACGCCCGATAGATGTCATCGAGTTTGTTGACACGGGCTATCCGTGACAGAACATCCGGTACGTTTGTAAACTCAACGGTTGCATGGTTGTCGCGAGCCTGCGCGAGCCACTCGACACAAAGTGCCAGCCCGGCACTGTCTGCATCAGTGACTGCACCAAGTTCAATGTCGATATGCCGCTGACCGAATGATGAAAGATTCACGCTTCGATTCACTGCCGCAACAGTATTCAGGCGCAGTTCGCCCGACACGCTTATCTGAACGACATCGTCCCCGACGGAGGTTTCAACTTTCGCACTCAAGTGGATCAACCCTGTGTCGTCGCCCGAAACAGAAATTCGCCGATTATGTCCTCAAGACTGAACGACGACTGGGTGAACTCGATCAGGTCTCCACTTTTGAGAAAGATATCCTCCGCCCCCTGCTCAAGTCCGATGTACTGCGCACCAAGCAGTCCCGAAGTCAGTATTCGGGCACTTGAGTCGATCGGGATGCGCGCGAACCTATCGGATATGGTCAATTCAACCCTGGCATTGAAATTGTCCATGTCAACCGTGATGGCGGATACGCGGCCGATGTTCACTCCCGCAATCGTGACCGGGGCCTTGACATTCAGACCCCCAATATTCTCGAAAATAGCGTACACCTTGTAGTCGTCATCCACTTCAAACACAGACGCACTATCGACTCTGAAGGCTATTGATACGATTGCAGCGATGCCTGCCAGGACAAACACTCCAACCCAGAATTCAGGCAGGGACTTTTTCATTTTCTGTTGAACGGGTGGGAACTGGAAAGATTCGTGCAAAGCATGCGGACCTGCGAGGTTTGATCAACGTGCACCGTAACTGATGTTAATCCGATGCAGCAAAATTATATCAAACACTACTGAAACTGATGTCGGCGCCCGCGACCTTTCGGGTGAAATCGTACTCAGCGCCATGCGACTTTCGAATTCAGACGAAGCGCGCTGCATGCAATGCCATGGAATCCATAGTTCGAGAAAAACCTGTATATGGCGTCATCAGCTCACGTGCGAAAGTACTGAATCTTACGCTTTGCCAAGGCAGGGAATTTCATTCCGCACTGACGATCAGGTCGACAGAATACTTGCGCAGCACCTGTTGCGGCTTACTGACTGATACGCGAACTGTCGTGCATTTCAGCCAATCCAGCACCTGCGCAGGCATTTGACTGGCAGCAAAGTGCACACCAGGTACGAGCCCGGCAATGGAGCATAAAGTCGGCCTGTGACCATGGTCGGGAAAAAGCCGGCAGCCCAGCGGCTCAGCCCGGTTCGGCGGCCCAGTCACTGCGATTTTGTGATAGGATATGCATTGACTTCAAAATTGTCGCAAAAGATTCCACAAAAATTCTTATATAATCCACCACTTACAGTCACAAGTTCATGAGTGGTCCATGAATGAGCTTTTTGGAGGGTATGCTGTCGCGACACTAGACATATGAATTGGTCTGTCAACATCAAAAAGCTTCGTAATAAAGGATCGTCGGGCAACGCATCCCGGAAACTCACTCGCAACCACGCAACCCATACACTGATTGTAATTGCCGCTTCACTGGCTGTGGCGCTTTCACTTTCCGCCGGTCCGCCTGTGACCGTCGACCAAAGTGGATTTGAAGATGCAGCGATACAGGTGGCCTATTCAGGTCAGTTGCCGCCCGCGGTTGATGTGTCTGTCAATAGTCCGATTATCTGGCAGACCGCACTTTCATCCGACTCCGGCGTCAGCACTTCTGACAGTGTTGTGACTTCCGGTAATCTTGAGACGGAAACGCCACAACCGAAACCTGAACCGGTTGTTTTGGTTTCTGAAGATTCATCAGACTTGCAACAGCTCAGTGATAATGGGCAGCAAGCCCCTCAAGTCAACGTTGCAGAGCAGGAAAAACCGATACTGAAGGTTGCATCGACTGATCAGAAATCTATTGATTGGCACGATCAGCCGGTACCTCAGGTTGATCTTCAGCACGAACCGGTCGTGGTCGCATCGGTACAGAGTTTTATCGACGACGTGATATTGGATTGGCCGGTCGCAACACTCAGTTATAGTGACGAACTTGCGAGCATCAGTTCCGAAAGCGCCGACACGAATGCCGTTACCCCATCGGACGGAATCGATACGGAATCAACCAGATTCGCACTGCAACCGCGCATTCATCCTCCCGCGGACCTTGCAGATTCCAACCAGGATTCCGTAGCGGATGAAAAGTCCGAACTGACGGACATGATGCCAGCGGCCCCCGAACAGAAGGTCGCAATCATGGACCGAGGACCCATAGCAGTACCGGACCCGACAATCGCTCAGAGCGTTCCACAGCTGGAAACGCCACCGGTCGATTCCGCGCTGATTTTGCCCGAAGGTCTGGAAGTGGAATGGTCAACCACGGTCCTTAAGCGCAACGATACGCTTTCGAAGGTCATGAAGCGTAACGGAGTCAAACTGAAAACGATGAACCAGATGCTCAAAATGCCTGGAACAAAATTGCTTGAGATTGTCCACCCGAAAGATGAGCTGACGATTGCACGCAGCGATGCAGGTGAGTTGGTGGGCATTGAGTTCCGGCGTGAAAAAAAGGGAGTCTTGATGTTTGTCTTCGGCGATGCCGGTGTTGAATTGGTTGACCCGGCTGTCGCCGGCAAAGCGGGTTCGCTTCGCAATATCTTCGACAAGCAGCGTCGCATCGAAATGCAACAGGAGCAGGAGAGATTCATCCAAAAGGTCGCGGCCGTCAAGCAGCAGCAACTGACGTGGCATGAAGTAACGGTGCGCAAAGGCGATACGCTGGGTCGAATCTTCCGCCGAGTTGGCGTGTCAGGCGCACTTGAGGTGGCACTCGCACCACGGGGAAACTGGTTGCGTTCCGGACTGATGCCAGAACAGGAAATCCGAATTGCAACGTTCGCCGATGACACATTCGCCATGATCGAGGTTTCCGACTTCAAGTCAGAAAAGATTCGTCTGGTCGTTGCCGATGGGGAGGATTACTCGGTCGGTTTCAGGAAAATGCAATCGGAAGTTCGGCAATTTCAGGCTTGTGCGACTGTCGAGAGCAATCTTTACCGTGCCGCAAAAAAAGCGAATGTTCCGATCGCGGCAGTCGACGCCTATGCAGATATATTCGCATCCAGGGTCGATTTCAGCCGTCAGTTGCAGAAAGGTGATCGCTACTGCATGATTTTCGAGCGCAGATTCGTGAAGGACAGAATTGTCGGACAGACGGAAATCGTCGCCGCATCGCTGCAACAAAACGATCGTCAGACACAGACTTTCCGGATAACGAATGAACATGGTGATTCCCGTTACTATGATCAGCATGGTGAAAACATGCTGGGACATTTTCTGCGGGCTCCTGTCAAGTCAGCGCGGGTCACTTCTGTCTTCAGCAACAACCGATTCCATCCGATACTGAAAAAGTACCGCAAACACCAGGGGGTCGATTACGGCGCTGCGCGAAACACACCGATCTTTTCGACCGCGGATGGTGTCATATCGCGACGCGCCAACGATCCAAGCGGGTATGGCAAGGTGATTGTTATCCAGCATGGAAGCAAGTATCAGACACTGTATGCGCATATGAACAAGTTTGCAAAAAACACCAGCCGGGGCAGTTTTGTCAAGCGAGGGCAGGTCATCGGGTATGTCGGCTCAAGCGGTTTGTCCACCGGTGATCATGTACACTACGAATTTCGTGTAAACGGTGTCCATCGGGACCCGTTGAATTATCCAATGCCGAAAGGCAAACCGGTTCCCGCAGAATTGCGCGAGGAGTTCGAGCGCAAGGTGGCAGCCTTGTCGCCCAGATTGCAAGGCAGTGATCAAATCAAAGTTGTAGTCGCCTCTCCGAACGTTCAGCAATAATCCTCCTGATGAAACATTGTTGGGCATGGCAGCGCGGATGTCCAAATGACCGATGACTGAAAAGTATGTCGGTTTGATGTCCGGCACAAGTCTGGACGGTATCGATGCAGTACTCGCATCATTTGAACCCGGGAAACATGTCTGCGTACACCGTTGGCTGACTGAACGCTATCCTGACAATATCCATCCGACTCTTGAGGCGCTGCTCAAGGAACCTTACCCTGATTCACCGCCTGCGCGCCGGATTGACCGAGTGCTGGGCGACCTCTACGCCGATGTCACACTGAGACTTGTCGAAGGCTTTCAGACCGATGACATTCGTGCGGTCGGATGCCATGGACAGACCATTGTTCACCGGCCGCAGGCCGATCCTCCATTCTCATGGCAGCTCGGAAACAGCAGTGTCATTGCTGAAAGGACAGGCATTCCGGTCGTATACGACTTTCGAAGTGCAGACTTAAGAGCGGGCGGTCAAGGTGCGCCGCTGGCACCAGCGTTCCATCTCCATGCTTTTCACAGCAGTTTGGAGTCACGCGCGGTTGTCAACATCGGGGGAATCGCCAACGCGACGTATCTGCCTGCTGATGCATCACAGCATGTGATCGGTTTCGATACCGGTCCGGGCAACGCACTTTCTGATCAGTGGACTCGTGTACACAGGAACCAGCCATACGATGTACATGGCGAGTGGGCGGAGTCAGCAACAGTCGATGAGGGACTGCTGGACCACCTGATGAGCGACACTTATTTTCAGTTGCCGCCACCCAAGAGTCTGGACGCCAGAAAGTTCAATCTGCCTTGGTTGAGAAGTCAGATACATGGATATGGAAAGAAACTGGATGCTGCCACCGTCCAGAGCACGATTGCGGCGTTTACCGCCCGATCAATTGCGCGATCGATCCAGATGTGGATGCCCGACGTCAGAAAAATCTACCTTTGCGGTGGCGGTACTCACAATCGGGAGTTTGTAAGGAATTTACGAATTGACGCAGGTCTCGATGTCGCCAGCTCCGATGAACTCGGTATTCACCCGGATCAGGTTGAAGCTGTTGCCTTCGCCTGGTTTGCCCGATGCCGAGTTCTGAATCAGCCGGCCAATCTTCCATCTGTCACCGGCGCGGACAAGGCAGTGGTATTGGGTTCGATTGCCGAGCCGACCAAATACAGGTGAGAAGTGAAGCGTCGGCATCGAAACCGACGCTTCGGTCGAATACATTCAGCAGTCGAGCGTACTATCGCGTTCCCAGTCTGTAACCTGCGAGCAGAATTGGTTCCAATCATCCAGTTTGAGCTTGCAGTAACTGTCCAGGACTTCCGAACCAAAGGCTGAGCGAAGAACGTCGCTTGACTGCGTCGTCCGAATCGCATCCAACAGGTTCAACGGCAGTTTCCTGACATCGCCCGCCAGTTCCGGATTGGCATACATGTCGATATCCAATCGTTTTCCCGGGTCGCGATTGTTTGCTATGCCATCCAGGCCGCCGGCTGCGATCCCTGCCTGCAGCAGATACGGATTCGCTGATCCATCCATCAGTCTGAGCTCAAACCGGCCTGCGTCGGGAATTCGGATCATGTGTGTTCTGTTATTACCGGTGTAGGTTACCGAATTCGGTGACCACGATGCACCGGAACGGGTGCGTGGCGCATTGATTCGCTTGTAGCTGTTGACTGTCGGGTTGAACAGTGAGCACAGGGCCTGCGCACTATGCATGATTCCACCCAGAAAACTGTAAGCCAGTGAGGACAGCCCAACTTCGTCGGACTCTTCGAGAAACAGGTTGTCTGTTGCTTTGGGGTTCCAGATCGAGACATGCGCATGGCATCCGTTGCCTGTCAGGTCACTAAACGGTTTGGGCATGAACGTCGCTCTTTGTCCGTTTCTTTCCGCAAGTGTCTTGACCATGAACTTGAAAAATACATGACGGTCAGCGGTAGTCAGCGCATCGCTGTAGTCCCAGTTCATCTCAAACTGCCCGTTCGCATCCTCGTGATCGTTCTGGTATGGACTCCAACCCAGCTCAATCATGGCGTCGCAGATCTCACTGACAACATCAAAGTTCCGCATCAATGCCGTCTGGTCATAGCAAGGCTTGTCCTGTGAGTCCCGTGCGTCGTGAATACTCTTGCCGTCGGGTTCGAGCAACATGTATTCACACTCCACCCCGGTCTTCATTCTGTACCCGCTTTCTGTCAATTTTGCCAACTGCCGTTTCAGGATGATTCGGGGACATTGTTCCACTTCCGCGCCACCCATCCAAAGGTCGGCAGCAAGCCATCCAACGTCCCGTTGCCACGGCAGGATGATGAGGCTTTCGGGATCAGGTACAGCCAGCATGTCCGGGTCTGCAGGTGTCATGTCGAGCCAGGTTGCGAATCCGGCGAAACCCGCACCTTCCTCCTGCATACCACCGATCGCGCCTGCCGGCACCAGCTTTGCCCGCAATCCTCCGAACAGATCAACGAAACTAATCAGAAAATATCTGATATTTTCCTCTTTCGCGATTTTTGCAAGATCCATAGTGTTTCTCCCTATTTAATCAAGATGCGTCAAATTAAATTCTGAGGTGAATAAGTTTGCGACCCTGTAAGACGATACTGATGCAGCGCCTACAAGACATTTATCAATTCACTGGTGCAGCTGCTCTGTCGGTTGAGCCGGGACACGCGTAGCGGTGGCCGGGTGCGGCTGCGCAGACGAGCACCATGTTTTGTGCAGGCATCATCCGATACCGTGATCCGCATGGACCGTAACCGCCAGGCTTCCCCGCGTAAAGGCAATCGCTGCGATGTTGACTGATCAGGGACAGAAGCGCTAACAGGTCGTCGGTCAGACCGCCACCACCTAATCACCACCCTGCAAGGACCGTATCTGCCGGACTGTCAGCCCGGTGTAGCTCCGGATGTCATCGACCGTACACCCCTTCCTGAGCATCCGCTCGGCAACCTCTTCCCTTCCCTGCTCAATACCTTCCTCGATACCTTCCTGACGGCCAACCGCAGTCCAGCGAAGCCGG